>CAZXIP010000049.1:0-10835 GCA_964640755.1 uncultured Smithella sp.
TTTGGAGCGATTCAAGTATTCAAATAAACAAGCCGATATTAAATCCGTAACTGCTGAAAATCGTGAATATCCTCGTGTATTTCTTGAAAATTAATGCAGTCAATACAATTACATTTCATTTCAATATCGGGCCTGTTACCAATCTAAATTAAGGAAATATCTATGAACATTGAAGACATTAAGAGGCTGCCCATCAGCGAACTCAACAACCTGGCCAAGGAGATTGAAGTGCCGGGAGCAAGCGGCATGCGCCGCCAGGATCTGATCTTTGCCATTTTGCAAACCCAGGCGGAACAGAACGGTGTGATCTCCGGCTCCGGCGTTCTGGAAATCCTGCCGGACGGTTTTGGCTTTCTGCGCGCAGTCGACTATAACTATCTGCCTAGCCCCGATGATATATACATATCACCATCGCAGATCCGCCGCTTTAACCTGAGAACCGGCGACACCATTGCCGGCGAAGTCCGGCCCCCCAAAGAAGGAGAAAAATATTTCGCCCTGCTTAAAGTCGACGAAGTTAATTTTGAAAGCCCCGAGCAGGCCCGTGATAAAATCCTCTTTGACAACCTGACACCCCTTTATCCCGAGGAAAAACTCAACCTGGAATTTGACCCGGAAAATTTTTCTACCCGAACACTGGATCTGTTTGCACCTATCGGAAAAGGACAGCGCGCCCTGATCGTTTCGCCACCGCGCGCCGGTAAAACTGTTTTATTGCAGGATATCGCCCACAGCATCACGGCCAACCATAAAGAAGTCGTTTTAATGGTGCTCCTGATTGACGAACGTCCCGAAGAGGTCACGGATATGCAGCGCAGCGTCAAAGGCGAGGTTATCTCTTCAACGTTTGACGAACCGGCATCACGCCACGTCCAGGTTGCCGAAATGGTCATCGAAAAGGCAAAACGCCTTGTCGAGCACAAAAAAGACGTCGTGATTCTGCTCGACTCGATTACCCGCCTGGCACGCGCCTACAATACAGTCGTACCGCCCTCCGGAAAAGTACTATCCGGCGGCGTCGATTCCAACGCTCTGCATAAGCCCAAGCGCTTCTTCGGCGCGGCACGCAACATTGAAAATGGTGGCAGCCTAACCATTATCTCTACAGCCCTGATCGACACCGGCAGCCGCATGGACGAAGTTATTTTTGAAGAATTCAAGGGCACCGGCAACATGGAACTGCATCTGGACCGCCGCATCGCCGACCGCCGTATATTCCCTGCCTTTGATCTGATCCGGTCGGGAACAAGAAAAGAAGAACTGCTGATCCCCAAAGCCAATCTCAACCGCGTCTGGATTCTGCGCCGTCTGCTGCAGGAAATGAATCCGGTCGATGCAATGGAATTCATCATCGGCAAGATCAGGAAGACGGAAACCAACAAGGAATTTCTTGATTCCATGAATTCATAGTTGTATGAAAGCGGATGAATTTCGCCAATAAATGTCTTGAATTTTTGACATTTATAGGATAATGCACCGCATCTGTTTAAATTATAGCGATATTTGCCAAAAAGGTTCAGGAGGAAGAAGGAAAAATGAAAGAAGGCATTCACCCGGATTATAAAGAAACAACCATCACTTGCGTTTGCGGTAATGTGATTGCAACAAAATCAACCAGGAAAGACATCAAAATTGAAATTTGCTCTAACTGCCATCCGTTTATGACCGGTAAACAGAAACTCATGGACACGGCAGGACGCGTGGAAAAATTCAAGAAAAAATACGAAACCAAAGCAGAAGCCGCCCCGAAGACAAAGAAAACAGCAAAAAAAGCATAGGCCTAACTCGCAGGCAACAGGCAGGCTTTTGGATTTGTCCCCATGATAAACATGTTACAGAATTCCCCGTATTTATAGCAATCCTTTCATCAAGAGGATTGCTATAAATACGCTTTACTCCCTCAATCAACATCTCCTGAAAATATACCGGACCACAAAATATGGATATTTTACTCAACAAACTTCGCGATATTGAGCTCCGCTACCAGGAACTTGAAGGATTGCTCAGCGACGCCCAGGTGGCTTCCAAACAGGGGTTATATCAAAAATATGCTAAAGAACACTCGGATTTAACAGAGCTTGTGGAAACCATCCGCAGTTATGAAAAGCTCATGGTGCGAATCGCAGAAAACAGCGAACTTCTGTCGGAAACTGATGAAGAGATCAGGGCAATGGCCAAGGAAGAAATACCGGTTCTGCAGAAGGAACAGGCTGATCTGGAAGAAAAAATAAAAATTTTGCTTCTGCCCAAAGATCCTAATGATGACAAAAACGTCTTTTTGGAAATACGGGCGGGCACCGGCGGAGATGAGGCCGGTTTATTTGTGGGCGATTTATTCCGCATGTACGCCCGCTATGCCGAATCGCAGGGGTGGCGGGTGGAAATTGTCAGTTCATCACCGGCGGGCGGTATGGGCGGATTCAAGGAAATCATTGCCCAGATCGAAGGCCGGGGCGCATACAGCCGCATGAAATATGAAAGCGGAACGCATCGCGTCCAGCGCGTTCCCGTGACCGAAGCACAGGGTCGCATCCATACATCGGCGGTTACCGTCGCCATTATGCCGGAAGTTGAAGACGTGGAATTGACCATCGACCAAAACGACCTGCGCATTGATGTTTACCGGTCAACCGGCCACGGCGGGCAAAGCGTTAATACAACCGACTCCGCCGTGCGCATCACCCATTTGCCGACCGGCCTGGTCGTCACCTGCCAGGATGAAAAATCACAGCTCAAAAACAAGGTCAAGGCCATGAAGGTTTTGCGCGCACGTCTGCTCGACGCCATGGTCCAGAAGCAGAATGCCGAACAGGCACAGACGCGAAAAAACCAGGTTGGTTCAGGCGATCGCTCTGAACGCATCCGTACTTACAACTTCCCGCAGGGCCGAATAACCGATCACCGGATTAATCTGACCCGCTATGATCTTGACAATTTCATCAACGGCAACATCGGCGCCATGATCGACGCGCTCGCTTCGCATTATCAGGCGGAGCTTCTCAACAAACAGGGATAGCAGGCGGTCGGAACCCGTTCATCTTTCAAACTCCTCTGCACAAAAGAAATTTCTAAGCCATCATTAATAATATGTAATTTACATCACGGCATAACGGATATCCTGATCCAAAATTTTGCTTTTATCAGAAACAAACATGTGCTAAACATTCAGCAGATCAAACAATGACGATACGCTCACACATGAGTTGCTGCTCCGAAACAAGATTGCTTAACTACTTGAACACATTCAATTAATTCTCACTTTCCTTTTCACGTTATTGTTTAAATCCATGTCTGCCGCAGAACGTCCGGCCGTTTGAAACCCGGTTGGTTTGACTGTTGGGAAAATGTGATCAAAGGAGGATACCATGTCACTTGGATTGTTTAAGCGATTGATCATAGAAAAAAACATAAAAAAAGTTATCAGCAAAATCATGCGAAATGTCGATCAAACCCTTCAGGCAAATCCCCGCCTGACCGTGGAAGAGTCGCTGAATATCATTGACAAGAAAAAGGGGATTTTTTTTCCGTCTGAGCAACTTCCGCCAACGGATTTAAAAAGCCTGTTTACGATGATCGTGTGGAAATCCTATCAGCACGAGTGTTCCCGTGACTCAGCTGCCGCATCCCCGGAACACCTTGAAATCGTTTCTAAAATGGTAAACGATTACCTCAATGGTGAAGATCCGGTTAAAATAAAATTTTTGCCCCATGTGAAACCTGACAAACATTTTATCCATCATAAAATCATACGTCCGGCATCTCTGGCAATCAGTGCCGCAATGGTAATGGTTTTTTTCGGTCTTATGATCTCCTTTCATTCAAAAACACAGAAAACCTTCCATCAATCCGGTAAAACGCAATATAGCGTTCCCATGACCCAAAACAACCTGTTCAGATACAGCGGGCTTTTATCCAACGAGCAGGAACGTCTGGCGCTTGTCAACAAGGCGATCCATCAGGAGGGTGACGTGATCGGTGATCATGGCAGATATATCCTGAAAAAGATTTATCCAAAGTTTATTGTGATCCAAAACAGGTCCGACCGGTCGGAATTCTCTGTTCTCATGCAATAAATGTGATTCTGCGCGTTTTAATATTTTATGTTCTGCCGGGTATGGGCAGGGAATCGCGTTTCATGCGGTTTGTTTGATCGGGGCGATGGTTTATGCCGTCTTCTTCTGTCCGGGCTCAAATTGATTTTTCGCCGACCAGAAAGAAGGCAGGTGGCACATTAGATACAAAAGGCTTTTGCGATGCTGCCACAGACGACTGCGAAATTTTTTGCGCCAGGCGGCATCGGAGTAAAATCGTTTGACGTGTTCGTTGTAATGGTAATCAAGTCTTTCCCTGGATTCAATCCCGCGCGGAATAAAAACAAAATTCAGGCAGTTCATGAGGCGCCAGTCCTCTTCAAAAATACCCGCCTCCCGGATCGTTGACCATAGCGGCGCACCGGGAAACGGCGTGAATTTGGCCATATTCATGTCATCAAGCCCCAGGGAAAGGATAAAGTCGGACGTTCGTTTTATAGATTCTTCCGTTTCACCGGGCAGGCCCATCATAAACAATCCCTTGGCCCGCAGGCCCGCTGCCTGAATGCGGCGCACCGTATAACGCACATCATCAAGCGACACTCCCGATTTATGACGGGCAAGCATATCCGGATCAGCCGATTCTATGCCCAGAGACACCATCAGGCAGCCCGCTTCCTTGAGCATCTTCAGCAAATCATCATCCGTGTAACCGACGCGCACGGCACAGTTGAAGTTCATCCCCAGAGACTGACGCGATAATTTTTCGCATAGCTCCATAATCCGCTTTTTGTCGGCGGTAAAAAGATCGTCGTAAATATTGACATGGCGCACACCGAATTGATCGCGCAGGTATTTCATGTGATCGTAAATGTATGCGGCGGAGTTATACCGGAAGCCCTTTTTGAAAACGGAACGGTCGCAGTAGGAACATTGATACATGCAGCCCCGCGACGTAATCATCGTCGCTCCGGGCGTCCGGATGTAACTGAAAAGCGGCAAGTGATAGTCCCGGGGGAAACCGGTGAGCTTTTCATAAGCGGGAAAGGGAAGATTATCGAGATCGGCGATATGCGTTCTGGGTTCATTAGCGACGGCAACACCATTGTGCCGGCGAATCAGGCCGGGGATGGATGCAGGGTCAACACCGGTGGCCAGTTCAGCCATCGTGATTTCGCCTTCGCCTGCTACAAAAAAATCGAAGGACGGGCAGGAAGCGAGCAGATCTTCTTTGAGGGCCGAAACATGGACACCCCCGCAAACGGTAACGATATTGGAATTTTGTCCTTTTATTTTTCCAGCAATATCCAAGGCATCAGGAAAGGAGGATGTGGTGGCTGAAATCCCGACGATCTGCGGTCGCAGGGCAAGGATCGCCTGAACCTGTTTATTCACATCCACCGGTGCGCCGGGACCCAGGCAGTCATAAACAAACACATCATGCCCTTCGCGGATCAGATAACCTGCTATGGAAAGCATCCCCTGCGGCACCATGCGGTTGGCGATATCGGTGATATCACGACGTCCGGGAAACCAGTTAGACCCGCGCGGATGAACCAACACGATTCGTTTTTTTTGCAAAGAAACCATGCTTTTGTTGTTTTCTTCTTTTATGGATCATTCACGCGCATAGACTATGTCGCAATTCTTTTTTTGTCATTTCGAAGCGAAGCGAGAAATCTTGTTTTTAATAAATACAATGCATTAAGATTCCTCACATACGTTCGGAACGCGTGACCTGAAAGGTTATGACACTTTCTCTAATTACGACACAGTCTATGCGCGGAAATGACAGACTGCGATATACCTTATTTTGTGACCGCGGCAACCAGCGCCTGGCGGCCGTTTGCATGATGATTCCCATGGATGACCAGGGCGGATCTTTTTGTCAGAAAGGCGCGCGCCAGACCATAAGCCGATGCAGTCGAAGAAATCCCGCAGTGCGGCAGATAATTGTCGATATCCCAGCCGCGCCTCTTCCATGACGCTTCATCAATATCGAAAAGGCGGAACCCCGGCAGAAGCACGCGGCTGATTCCGCGACCTTCGATTGCAGGCAAAATCCCTGAAGCCAGTTCTTCACATTGTTTCAACAAATGATCCGGGGAGGTCCTGCCGATTTCTTGAACACTGTTTTCAAGTTCGACAGACAAAATATCACCGAGTCTATTTGCATAATTGCCGCCCAGTAAAAGCCAGGAACTTCCCTCGCCCATCGGAGCGTTGCGGTAATGGCCGGGATTCAGATTCATTCGTTCACGATAGTCTTCTACACTTGGCGTAAAAACGTCACATCCGCCAACCAGCGCCAGATCAAGCTCTCCCGATTCCAGATAGCTCTGTGCCAGCCACAGCGCGGACTCAAAAGACAGTTCCTCCTGCGAAATGGTCAGCACGACACCCTTGATTTCGCTGGCCCGGGCAAGAAAAAAAGCGGCGGCGTTGCTGACTGAATTGGCAAACTGATTCGGGCTGGGAAATCCGCCGTCATGTTTAAAAACCTGTGTGATAAAAGGCAGAATCTCATCGATGTTCCCCAGGCCGGTTGCCAGAAAAATCCCGATTTTTTTCTCCTTCAACTCTTCTGGAGGGACACGGTTGAGGCAGGCCAGCGCGCCAAGGCAGACAAGCTTGATGAACCGGCCCGCTCGCCGCATCGGCTGTCCCATCATTTTCTGCACCAGGTCATCAGGATTAAGCGGCAGCATAGCTTCATCCCAGTCACCCTCCTGATTGGGGGTAAGCGAAGGCCCCAGGTAACCGGCCGAGATCACCGGCATGGGTGTATTAACTTTTTGCTGAGCGTTCATCATGGAAGCCATTTCTCCGTCTGACCATCAACCCTGTGGATGACAATACATAACATTACATTTTAGTAATCAAATAACTCGTGCACGTTCCGCCAAAGCCAAAGAATGTAAAAAGGTAAGCGCCATTGCGCGCAGGCAAATTACCCTGCGACGGGACAAAACCGATTTCCGGGTCAATTTCCGTAAATCCGAAACTGCGGGGAATCGTTCCCTCTTCCAGGCAGGAGAGCCACAAGGCTGTCTCAACCGTACCCGCGGCACCCAGACAGTGGCCGATAGCGCCTTTTATGGAAATCACCGGCGGCAGTTGATTCTCAAACACTTTTGAAAGCCCGCGCCCCTCGGAAAGGTCATTGTCTCTCGTGCCCGTACCGTGCGCCTTGACGGCAACAATCCCCGCGGGATCCATCTGTGCTTTGGCAAGCGAATGCGACACCACCCTTTTTACCAGTTCACCATCGGTGCCGGCGGAGGTCAGGCTGCTGTTGTCATTAAACAGGTAGCCGCCCGAAAACAGATATTTGTTTTTCCCGGCATTGCGGCCGGGGCCTTCTTCCATAATCACACACGAAGCAGCTTCACCAATCTGCATTCCTGAACGCAGGTTGCAGAAGGGCCGACATTGTTCCGAATCGTAGAGCAGCAGGCTGGCAAAACCCTGCAGCGTCAGATTTAAAAGCGGCTCAAAACCGACAACAATGGCCCGTTTGATTTTCTTCTGCGCAAGCAGTTCAGCCGCAACGACCAGCGCATGCGAACTTGACACGCAGGCCATACTGAACGTCAGCGGTAGACCGCGAATGCCGTATTTTTGGGCAATTTCTTCAGCGACCTCGCCAGGCCCCCGGTTGCGGCAGACGATCGGAGGTGATTCCTTTCCGGGATTTAGCCTCACGGATTCGGTAAACTCATATTCATTGCGGATAAAAATGCCGCCGGTGGTGCCGACCAGCAGCATGGACTCCTCAATTTCCCGGGAGCTCAATCCCGCACGTTCAAAAGCCTCGGCTATCGAGGTGTCAAGCATCTTCAGCGATTTTTCCAGGGGATTCCCGTCATAGGCAACTTCAAACGCCTTGAAGTCACGGTTGGTCAGGTGAGACGACGAGCAGACACCCGCCGGACGCACGTTGCCGTCAATCAGACTACGTGCGGACCCGGCTGCGCTCCACCCCAGCGTGGTCACGGCGCCCCATCCCCGGATATAGATATCGCTTTTGCTCACTTTTTAACCTTTGGCGCGCTGATCACAAAATCGGCCAGCGAATCGAATGACTGCATCGCCTTGGCCGCGGTTGATGCGTTTTTTAGCTCTACACCAAACTGAAAACGAAGTTCCATCGCGATTTCCATCGCGTCGAGTGAATCGAGTTTGAGCGGTCCCGGTCCCCCGATAAACGGAACATCGGTGGGAACGTCCTCCGGTTTAACGTTTTGGACCTCGCACGCCTTGATCACCAGAGCCTTCAGCTTGAAGATCAGGTCTTCCCGCGATGTCACATTTAATTCCTGATACGCCTTCTCTAAATCCATTTAACTCTCCTTCCGGCAATATAAAAGCAGATTCCTGCAAACACTGTCAATATAATTAATCTGGGCAGAATCATGCCGAACGAAGCGTCCCGGAGAAAAATATCCAGGTACGCCTGGTGCGCCCAGTACATCGGCGAAATCATCGCCAGTTTCTTCATCATCAACGGCATGAGAACGTGCGGCATCATGATGCCGCCAAAAACACCCATCAGGACGGCTCCCGTCGCCGCAAGGGTTGAAGCCTGCTCGGTGGTTTTCGCAAAAGCCGCAACCAACACTCCATAACCGGTTGTGGCGGCGGCAACAACGATGGTGACCGGTATCATGTGCCAGCGATGTTCACCCAGGTTAAACGAAAAACTGATGATGTGGGACATCACGTAAACCCCCACCAGCATCATCAGGATGAACTGGAAAACATTGATGATATAATAGGGGACAATCTTCCCCAGGATCACCAGATTGGTATTGACCGGATACGTAAAGAGACGCTGGAGGGTACCGTCCTTTTTTTCTTTGAGAAACCCCACAGACATGGGAATGGCAATAAAAAACATGGCAAATATGGCGTAAGCCGGAACATTTTGCTGAAGAGGGGTGGGAAATTCCTTGTTGGGCTTCTTCTTTTCGACAACCAGGCCGGTAACTACCGTTTCGAGATTGTCGATCCCCATGACCACCTCCACCGTCAGACTGATGATCAGTGACCGGGTCGCTATTTTATAGCCGGCGTCAATCACGGGATCAAAATACATTTCCACCGGCTTCTCGCTATCATCAAAACCTTTGGGTATTGTAATAATTGCATGTGCCCGGCCTTCGGCAAAAAGCTTGTCATCATCCATGCCGGCAGGACGCTTAACCTCTTCGATCAGCTTATTGGACCGGATCTTTTCCGCCAGGAGATTGGCCTTGGGAGAGTTGCTTTCATTCTGAATCACCAACTGGATTTTCCGTCCGGTCAGTTTATCCGTCCAGACGCCTTCCATGGCCAGGGACAAAAAGAAAATCAGCGCCACCGGCATCAGGAAAAGAAGCAGAACCGTCTGCTTGTCGCGAAGCAGGATCAGCATCTCTTTCTTGATTAATTCTTTGAGCTGCTTAATCATCACGCAATCCCCGCCCCGTCTTTTCCAGAAAGAATTTTTCCAGATCACTGATTCCGGACATCGGCCCGTCAAAGATCACTTCGCCTTTATCCACCAGCGTCACACTTGAGCATAATCGCTGTGCCTCTTCCATAATGTGCGTGGACAGCAAAATGGTCATGCCCCCAGCGTTCAATTCCATCAGGGTATCATAAATATGATTGCGGCTTTGCGGATCCACACCCACCGTGGGTTCGTCAAGCAGCAGCAGCTTTGGTGAATGCAGGAGCGCCGCCGCCAGATTCAGGCGACGTTGCATACCCCCGGAATAGGTGGCCACCTGTTCTTCAGCATGCTCGGTCAGACCGATTCTTTCCAGCAGATTTTCGGTGCGCAACGCAATTTGTTCATCCGACAGTCCGGCCATCGCTCCGAAGAAACGAAGGTTCTCGCGGGCCGTGAGTGACGTATAGAGCGATATGGGCTGCGGCGCGTACCCGATAGACAAAAGAGCGCTGCGGTCAGGCATTTTCGTGCCGTAGACAGACACGTCTCCTGAATAGTCCCTCATTTGCCCTGTGACAATCCTCATCAGGGTTGATTTTCCAGCTCCGTTGGGTCCCAGAAGAGCCTGAATCCTGCCGTCGGTGACAGTCAGAGAGACGTTCTGTATGGCGCGGACAGTCGCACCCTCGTAGCTGAATGTGATAGAGGAAATGTCCAGAGCGTTCATGCCTTAAGCTTCCTGACGACTTTATTTAGATTCTCAAAAAAATTCTCTTCACGTCCCGCACAGATCAGCATCAATCCACCTGCTTTGGCAAAGGTCTCTTCCTCTTTGCTTCTTTGTTTGACAATACGTGCGGCCGTCACGGAAAATGCACGCCAGCTATCGCCAATAGCATTCATTTCTTTTGACAGATCGGCAAGCTCACCCGAACCGAACAGTTGGGCAGCTTCCTGCAAAAAAGCAGCATACATATAACGGAATCCACCGCCGCCCGTGCCAACCTCTTCCACCCAGCGGATGAGACCGACGAGCTGCCGGCAGGCTTCATCAAAGCCAAGTTTGTCCGGACTTTTGATGACTTTTTTAGCAAGGAAACGCATACCGCGGACACCGAAAATCGGCATGGGGATGTTCAGCATCATGAAACAGGTACTTTTCATGCCCTTGATGGACGCATTCCGCAGATCAGGACGAGGATTGACAGATTTGAGATAATACATATAGCCATGCGGGTTTGCGGGGCCGGGTGCAAAACGCGCCCGTTCGAGATCGGCTACCGGGCAATCTATTGGATGTTCCAGCATCGAGTCGCTGATGCGAAAAACACCGTCGGTTTCACGTAAAGCGATGATGTTGTGTCCCA
>CAZXIP010000050.1:0-10683 GCA_964640755.1 uncultured Smithella sp.
AAAGAGGCGATGGGCCGCATCGAGAAAGAGTTCAAATAATGGAAATGGGTATTTTAGGACTTCCTCAGAGTGGGAAGAGCACCCTGTTTGAAATCATGACGGGAGTAAAAAGCGGCCAGTTGCACGAGGCGGTTGTGCGCGGCCAGGCCTCCGTTCCCGACGAACGTTTCGACAAGCTGGTCGAAATCTACAAACCGGTCAAAGTATCTCCGGCCAAAGTCCCCTTCAGTGATGTGCACGCTGTGGGGGAGCATCCATGGGAAGCAATCCGCCAGAACCTGAGCGGCGCGGACGGCATCCTGCATGTGGTTGACGGCTTTTCCCTGCCGGATGTCTCCCTGAGTCTCGATGCTTATCGCAAGCTGGAAGATGAACTGGTGCTTTCCGACCTGCTGATTATAGAAAAGAAACTGGAGCGGTTGGCCAAAATGTCCAGAAAGGCGATCTCTCCACAGGAAACGGCGCAAAACGATCTTTTGCCCAGGTTAAAAGTCTGCCTGGAAGCGGGAAAGCCCCTGCGCGCGGCGGGACTCACGCCTGCGGAAGTATTGACCCTGCGCAGCTTTTCTTTCTGGACAATCAAGCCGGAAATGATTGTGCTCAATGTGGCCGAAGACAACCTTTCCTTTGCCGATGCTTTTGCGCGGGAGGTGAATTTGCAGGAACCCGTTATGGGCATCTGCTGCAAGATCGAAGCGGAGCTGGTCGGGCTGGACGCCGCCGATCAGAAAGAGTTTCTTGATTCCATGGGGATTGCGGAACCGGCTTTCGGCCGCATTATCCGCACCGCTTTTTCTCTTCTGGGAAGAATATCTTTTTTTACCGTGGGTGAAGACGAAGTCAAGGCCTGGGTGATTCCGGTGGACACGAAAGCGCCAAAAGCCGCCGGCGCCATCCACAATGATTTTGAAAGGGGTTTTATCAAGGCGGAGGTCATGTCCTATGACGACTTCATCGTTCACGGCGGGTCCGCAGCCCAGGTGAAATCCGCAGGACGGCTGCGCCTGGAAGGCAAAGAATACATCGTCCAGGATGGCGATATCATCAACTTCCGCTTCAATGTCTGATCAAACCGGTGTTATTTATCTTTCTTGTCTTTGCTCGCGGGGGGGCTTTGTTCCTGCCGGTCGTATTGAGCGATGATATCTTTCAGCTCCATATTATGATCTTCCAGTATGACATACGACTGTCCCTCGTCTCCCTTCAGGGTCACTTCCGGTATTTTGTATGCGTCATTTACAGAGCTCATGTAAACAACGTCCTGAACAGCATTGGGGTCGATCAGGGACGAAACGCGGTCTTCCTCTCTGGAGGACTCCGCACCCATGCCAAAGCTCCTGTGCGGATGGTTAAACGATGTCCGGTTGTTGATGAACTCCTTCTGATAGAGTTCCATGGTGAACATGCCTTCCTGTTTGCCGCCGAGCATGATGTTTTCCAACTGGGTCAGTTTGTTGTCGCGGATGCTGCTTCTGACAGACGCGGAGCCCCGTGTTATGGATAGAATCGGCACGCGGAAACCCGCTTTTTCAATGTAAGTCAGCTGTTGAACCACGAGCCAGGAAAGAGTGGAGGCAAACTGATAGCGAATGACCTCCTGGCTTTCGCCGGACACACAATTGTTGATGCGGTAGATAGCGTCTTCCGCGTCAGTGGCATGAAGTGTCGCAAAAACAAGATGTCCGGACTCGGCAGCGTTCAGGGTAAGCCGGATCGTGTCGGGTTCTCTGAGTTCTCCGACAAAAATCACATCCGGATTTTCGCGCAGAACGTCAAGCAGGCCCTGGTTAAAGGACGGCACATGCACGCCGACTTCGCGCTGCTCGATGAATGCTTTTTTGGGTTTAAACCGGTATTCGATGGGATCTTCAATCGTTATGATATGGACGGGTTTGGCGCGATTGATTTCTTCAATGATCGCCGCAACGGTGGTCGATTTACCGGATCCCGTGCTTCCGCAGACAAGAACCAGTCCGGTCCGAAGATCGCGGATCTGGTTGAGGGAGGGATGCAGGTTCAGTGAAGTAATGTCCGGAATGGTCTCGGGCAGCAGGCGGATGGCCAGGCTTAAGCCCCGTGTTGTGTAAAACGTATTGATCCTCACCCGCACCTGATTGAACGACATTGCAAAATCGACGGACCATTTTTTTCTCAGGGTCAACAGCTGACGTTCGCTGAGCATCTCCTTGACCATCGCGTCAATTTCCGTATGTGTCCATTTGACGTTTTTATCGAAGTGAATGATGCCGTCGCTGCGGAAAATCAAAGGGAAGCCGCCTGTAATGTGGAGGTCGGAAATTCTCTGTTTGATGGCGGCTTGAATCAGGTCTGAAAAACGCTTGTTCATATTTTGTGTCCGACAGGCTATCGGCATACTTTTAAGGCAACAAATAACTTATATAAAAACATATCCGTCTTAAACAGCCTGCGATAAGACCGGCCGTTTCGTATTCAAAATTAATACGGGAAAAGCTTTCCGGCGTCAAGCTGAAAATATTGTTATCAAGGATGATAGAGAACGGCCAATGAATAAGGTGAGAGTCTGTGAAAGAGTCACAATGTCTCTGAAAATGCTCATAACTGGCGGAGAGAGCGGGATTCGAACCCGCGGTACACCTTTAAAGGGCGTACAATCGCTTAGCAGGCGATCGCTTTCGGCCACTCAGCCATCTCTCCGCTGATTATTTCAGGTCTTACAGAATGCGGCACACAGATTTGTGACGCTTGCTTTTATTTCCGGCGGAGGATCAGGGCTTGCCCGGTATGCGCCGGGTGTTTGTCTTGAAACGGTCAAACCCGATTCAAATCCTGATCGCGCCGCGAATATGCTGGCGGAGGGAGCAGGATTCGAACCCGCGAGACTTTCGCCCAACGGTTTTCAAGACCGCCGCCATCGACCACTCGGCCATCCCTCCATCATGATGTTTTTTCTGTTATCCCCCCCAGGTTCTTTTAAAGAGTAATCCGTTCAAGACCTCTCATATAGGGACGCAGGGCTTCCGGTATGATGATGCTACCGTCGGCCTGCTGATAATTTTCCATAACGGCCACAACCGTACGGCCTACCGCAAGGCCTGAGCCGTTTAAGGTATGGACAAATTCAACCTTGCCATTGTCTTTCCGGCGATATCGGATCGCCGCTCGCCGTGCCTGAAAGTCTTCAAAGTTGCTGCACGAAGAAATTTCCCGATAGGTGTTCTGTCCGGGCAGCCAGGCTTCGACATCGTATGTTTTGGCCGATGAAAATCCCAGATCGGCCGTGCAAAGACAAACAGTGCGATAAGCAATCCCCAGTTTTTTCAATACTTCTTCCGCATTGGCGGTTAATTTTTCCAATTCATCATAGGAAGACTCCGGTTTACAAAATTTCACCATCTCCACTTTGTTGAACTGGTGCTGACGAATCAGTCCCCGGGTGTCCTTGCCGTAGGAACCGGCCTCCGCTCGGAAACAGGCTGAATAAGCCACAAAATAAATCGGCAGTTTTTCTTCTTCCAGGATTTCATCCCGGTAAATATTCGTTACAGGAACTTCCGCCGTCGGAATCAGGTAATATTCCATGCCTTCAATCTTAAAAAGATCTTCCTTAAATTTAGGCAGCTGGCCGGTTCCGGTCATGCTCTCGGCGTTGACCATGAAAGGTGTAAATACTTCCGTGTAGCCATGATTTCCTGTGTGCAGATCAAGCATAAAGTTGGTGATTGCACGCTCCAGTTGAGCGGCGGCGCCACGGTAAAGCGTAAAGCGCGCGCCTGTAATTTTAGCGCCTCGGGCAAAATCCAGAATGTTTAAGTTCTCACCCAGGTCAAAATGTTGTTTGGGTTCAAAATTAAAAACCGGCTTCTCGCCCCATGTGCGCACAACCGTATTGTCTTCGGAACCCGCGCCCTGCGGAACGGACTCATGCTGAATATTCGGCACAATCATGACAAAGGCGCTTAGTTCTTCTTCCGTCACCCGGAGGCTTTCATCATATTCTTTGATCCTGGACGATACGTCGCCCATTTTTTCAATCAGTGCGGATGCATCCTCTTTCTTTTTTTTGAGTTCTCCGACCTGTTTGGACACACTGTTGCGCTCATTGCGCAGGCTTTCCACTGCCTGCAGAATATCCCGCCTTTTTGCTTCCAGGCTTAAAAAACGGTCAAAATCAATTTTTTGACCCCGCTCGTCCATTTTCTGCCGGACGAGATCAATGTTTTGCCTTAAGTATTTAATATCCAGCATAATTTACCTTCACTGTCTTTTGCTGATCAGATCTGCAAAAGACAAAAACTACTATCACTTTGAATTATTGAAGTCAATGTTTTTGTCGGCAGGAGACGGGCTATGAACGGGTTAGCCTTCTTTTGACCATGCTGATGACGGCATGAATTTCCGGGCTTTTCAGGATGTAGGCCGAGACAAAGAACACACAGGCGCCTGCGGCGACGGTGCTCGCCAGGAAAATCAACCTTGATTGAAGGCCGGCGGACGTGTCCCAGGGCATAAGATATTCAATCATCCCGATGGCGCCGAGCATAATCAATGATGATGCAATGATTTTAAATAATGACGTGTAAAAGGTACGATCGAGATATGATCCTATTTTGTTTTTCAGGACAAAAGCCAGAATCAATACGTTGACGGAAGCGGATATGGAACCGGCCAGCGCAATGCCGTTGTGTTTTAAAGGATACATTAAGGCTAGGCTGCAGATTACATTTACGATCAGGGTGATAACGGCTGCCTTGAACGGCCATTTGGAATCCTGAAGGGAATAAAAGGAGGATACAAAAACGCGGAGAAGCGAATACGCCCAAAGGCCCAGCGCGTAACAGAAAAGGGCTTGGCCTGTATAGACCGCGTCCTGAACATCGAAGGCGCCGCGCTGAAATAAAACGGAGATAATGGGCAGGTTCAGCGCCATCAAGGCGACCATTGAAGGGATGGTTAAGAAAAGCATCAGCCGCAGGGAAAAGGAAATGCTCGATTTTAATTCATCCATCCGGCCTGTGGCAACATGCTTAGAGAAACTGGGCAGCGCTGCTGTTCCGATGGCGATGGCAAAAATGCCCAGCGGAAATTCCATGATTCGATCGGCGTAAAACAGGTAGGTGACGGAGCCGCCGGGGAGCAGAGAGGCCAGTATTGTTCCCACAAAAACATTGATAGTGCCCACACCGGCGCCCAGAATCGCGGGAAGCATGAGCAGGCCGATCTGCTGGATTCCCGGATGGCGGAGGTTGAATCGGAACTTGAATTTGACACCGAATTTCATCAGGGCAGGCCACTGCATGGCCAGCTGCAGCACGCCGCCGATTAGCACACCTATGGCCAGCGCGGTAATCGGCTGGGCAAAACAGTCGCGCAAAACGACCGCGGCCGCGATCATCGCGATATTTAACATGACCGGGGACAAGGCCGGTGAGGTAAAATGCCGGAAGGAATTGAGAATGCCCATGCACAAGGCGACCAGGGCAATGAAAAAGATATAAGGAAACATCAGGCGATTTAAGAAAACTGTGAGTGCAAATTGTTCCGGATTGGTAATGAAACCGGGCGCAATCAGTCCGACGATTACCGGTGACAGGAGAATGCCCAGCACGGATACGGCGGCCAGAATGACGGACAGAATGGTAAAGGCATTGGAGGCCAGCTCCAGCGCTTCCTCCCTGGTTTTCTTTTGCAGGTATTCGGTGAAGACCGGCACAAAGGAAACGGTCAGGGATCCTTCGCCCAGCAGACGCCTGAGCATATTGGGGATGCGAAAGGCCACCCAGAAAGCGTCAGTCATCCAGCTTGCGCCGAAAAAGGCGGCAATCACCATGTCCCGGACGACCCCGAAAACACGGCTGACCATCGTCGCTGCGCCCACAATCCCGGCGGCCCTGGCCACGTTGACGTTTTCTGATTTCTCTTTTTGGTTATTCATTTGCCGGTTTGGGCTCCTGCATATTTTGTTCAGGTGGTGATGCGAACTGCTTTGCTATGATGAATGCCCGGCATCCAGTTGATGTATTTTCCGTTCCAGATCTGTTTTGCTGATTTCACTGACCAGAATGGTTTTTTTTCGCCCCTTTGCACCCACGGATATTTTCATCTGGCTTTTCCGGAGTTTCAATGTTTTGGCTAACAGGTCAAGGCAGGCCTCATTGGCCGCCCCTTCCACCGGCGGTGCGGTGACCTTCAGCTTCAGCATACCCTCTGATATGCCTGAAATGCCGGCCCGGGATGCGTGCGGATTAACATGGATGTCAAAGGACAGGCCGTTTTTCGTTTCACGAATTAGCATTACAGGGGGCATGTTGCAGACCTTTCTAAAAACCTGTGGCTACTTGGAGCATGGTTTTTACCAGGAAAGACTGTAAAAAAAAGATGATCAGCAACGCAATCAGAGGAGCGAAGTCTATCGGAAGACTGTGACGGGGAATGATTTTGCGTATCGGGCGCAGGACGGGCTCGGTAACCCGGTAAAGGAAAATAACAATTTTGTTGTAAGGATCTGGGTTAACCCAGGATATAAGGGCGCGGGCGATGATGATCCACATATATACAGTTAAGATAATCTCAATCACCCGGGCGATCGCGATTATGAAATTATTCAACACAAACATACCTGCCTCATGAGAGCGGTTTTAATTGATTGACTCACAGAAATTTTTCACGGCCTTGTTGAAAGCGTCCGGCTTTTCCATCATAGCCATGTGTCCCGCGCCTTCGATCAGGACGAGCTTTGCGCCGGCGATTCCCGCGGCGATCTGTTCCGATGAAGCAGGAGGGGTCATTTTATCTTCCGTGCCGCAAATCACCAGCACCGGGGTTTTGATTTTGTCGAGCTCACCTCTGATGTCGAATTTGCTGCAGGCCGTCATGTCTCCGGCCATAACCTCTATACGGGCCTCGGCTATGCTTGCTCTTATGGCGTCATAGAACACCGGCCGGTTTGCCTTGGCCAGGGAAATTTTACAGATGATGTCCATGATGACATCCGGCTGACTCAGGAAGCCTTTAATAATGTCGGGGTTTACCGGCATGGTCAACCCGCCGCCCGCGGTCACGATACCGCTGATTTCCGCGGGCCAGGCCGCTGCAAAGCCAAGCGCAATCGCCGCTCCCAGTGAATGGCCGATCAGCACGGGCCGTTTCAGTTTCAGGACATCAAGAATCTCTTTCAGTATGCCAACATAAATCCCGATGTCCTGTTCTCCGTCCCCTTCCGATTGGCCGTGTCCGGGAAGGTTAATCGCGGCGATGTTGAAATCCTGGTGAAGGTTTGCATACTGGAAAGACCAGACGGAGGAATTGCTTCCTGACCCATGGATAAAAACGAGGCTTTGCCTATGTGAGCCGAAACCGTCCGGATTCACCCAGCAGGCCACACTTTTTCCTTTTACCTTGAATTGCTTCAGCATTGGACATTTCTCCCTGCAAAAGTGACTACCACAAAAGCAAATTTTTATGCAATCAAAGAATCGGGAAGGCACAGGATTTATATTGACAGGATGCGGGGAAAAAGTGCATGTAATCTACATTCCCGTGGAGGTCGGACAGATTATGTTTACAGGCAAGACAGTAGCCATTATCGGAGGCGGAAAGATGGGCAGTATTCTTGCCCGGGGGATGATTACCCGCAAAATTTTTTCCGCGCAGAATATTACCGTTACAGATATCGATCCCGCCAGACTCAATGATTTGCGATCTGCCCTGAAAGTGCAGGTTAGCGCCGACAACAGGAAAGCGGTGAAGGATGCGGACATTGTCATCCTGGCGGTCAAACCGCAGAATATTTGGGAGACCCTGAAGGGGATCCGTCCTGCGGTGAATAAATCAAAGCTGTTGATTTCGATTGTGGCGGGAGTCCCCACGGATGCAATCGAAAAGGCATTGTCAAAATCCCCCCGTGTTTTAAGGGTGATGCCGAATGTCAACGCAATGGCCGGAGAAGGCGCGGCTGCCGTGACACGCGGACATTTTACCCAAAAAGATGATGTTCAATATGCGCTTGCGATTTTAAATGCCGTTGGTCTGGCTGTAGAAGTGGATGAAAAACTCATGGATGCCGTGACCGCCTTGAGCGGCAGCGGTCCGGCTTATTGTTTTGTGATCATTGAGGCCCTGACCGATGCCGGTGTTCATCTCGGCCTTGCGCGCGAGTTGGCTGAGAAACTTGCCGTACAGACCATGCTGGGATCAGCCCGGCTTTGTCTTGAGAGCAGGCAGCATCCGGCGCAGCTGAAGAATATGGTCACCTCGCCGGGCGGAACCACGGCTGCCGGCTTAAAAGTGCTTGAGGAACGGAATATCCGCACGACGCTGATGGCTGCCGTGGAGGCAGCGGCAAAACGCTCTCGGGAGCTGGCAGGAGTCAAATAATCCTTACGCTTGTTCCGGTTTGAAATGGCCGGTCATGGAAATCAGGAGCGGTTATGGAAGTTAAGGGAAAGGTCATTGTTGTCACGGGCGCGGCATCCGGCATCGGCAGGGCGCTGTGCCTGCGCTTTGCCAGGGAAGGGGCGCAGGCGATTGTCGCGGCGGACGTCAACGAGGCGGGTGCTAAATCGGTGGCTGACAAGGTAAAAGGTGTTGCAGTTGCTTGTGATGTCAGCAAAGAAGAGGATATGATCCGACTGGCGAAGTTTGCGGAAGACCGGTATGGCCGTATTGATATTTTCTGCTCCAACGCGGGAATCCTCGCGTTGGGCGGTTATGAAGTGGGTAATGATACCTGGCAGAGGATCTGGGAAATTAATGTGCTTTCTCATGTTTTTGCGGCGCGCGCTGTTTTGCCCGGCATGATCAGGCGCGGCGATGGGGCCTTTATGGTTACGGCCTCTGCTGCGGGGCTCCTCAGCCAGATCGGTTCTCTGCCTTATTCCGTCACCAAGCACGCGGCGGTGGGGTTGGCGGAGAATCTATCGATCACCTATGGCGATCAGGGTATTTCCGTGTTTGCCCTGTGCCCGCAGGCGGTGGATACGGAAATGACGCGTCAGGGCGGCGGCGTGGCGGCGGTGGACGGCATGATGAAGCCCGAACAGCTGGCAGACGCTGTGATGGAAGCCTTTCGTGCCGATGATTTTCTGATTCTGCCTCACCCGGAAGTCAAAACCTACATGCAGAGAAAAGCATCCGACTATTCAAGGTGGCTCAAGGGAATGCGCAAGTTGCAGGAAAGATATTCGATGGGAGCGCCCCTGAAAAAATCATAATATCACCGTCATGAAGGAGGAATCTATGGGCACAAACGAGACATGCGCATCGGTGGACAACCTTCAAGACCTGGAACAGGCTCTCAGGGACAATGATCATGTCATCGCCATGGTTTACGTATCCTGGTGTCCGTTTTGCAGAAAGGCCCTCCCTGTATTTGAAAAGCAGGCGATTACAAAACAGCTGAATCTTTTGCTGGTCGCCGACGATGAGGAGCGCATTGCCGATTTGTACGACATTGACATTTTCCCGACGTTGATCCTTTTTGACAAAGGCCGGATCGCCAAACGCCTGGACGGTACACCCGGTAGTGGTTTGAGTGACAAACAGATTGCCGATTTTATAAAATCCTGTGTTTTAGCTTAAAATCAGGAAAGAACCGGAGCTCAAACAATTTGGATATTGTTGTTAAATACTGCGGCGGCTGCAATTCTCAGATCGACAGATTAAAAATCATCCGCAATGTCGAAAACTCACTTGCTGATGGTTATCAATTCACGGACAATCCATGCGGAAAGTTTTTTGACATCGGCATTTTGGTTTGCGGTTGCCCGGCGGCCTGTGCCAGAAAACCCGAACTTGTTGATTTGACCGCAGACTGGATTGTTGTTGCCGGCAAAACCGTTGATTCCCTGGAGATGGCGGAAGGGGAACTCTCTGAAGCCATCATTCAGAAAATAAAAGCAAAAAAAGACGGAGGCGAGTTTATGGATCTGAAATACTTGCTGTTCAAGGTAGACGCAAATGTGGCGACCGTAACCATCAACAGACCGGACAAAGGCAACGCATTGGCGCCCCAGGTTCTTGATGAAATAGCGGCGCTGTTCACATCCATCGCCGCCCGCAGGGACGTGAACGTTGTGGTTTTCACCGGCGGCGAGAAATACTTTTCGGCCGGTTTTGATTTGAATGAAATCCGCAAGCTCGAAAAAGTCTGTAATGAAGCTTATATTGACCTGTTCCATCGCGCATACCGGTCGATTTTGTTTTGTCCACAGCCGGTGATCTGTGCGGTAGGCGGCGCGGCAATCGCAGGCGGGTTTGACCTGACCATGATGTGCGACATTCGCTACGCTTCCGAACGGGCCAAATTCGGACAGCGTGAAATTGTTTTATCACTCACGCCCATTATGGATCCGCTGTGGCGCATCATCGGGCTGGGACGGGCCAAGGAAGTGGCGTTGACCGGAAGGATTTACGACGCTTATGAGGCGGAAAAGATGGGCTATGTCAGTAAGGTGTTCCCGGAAGGCAAACTGCTGGAATCCGTGGGAGAAATTGCGCGCGAAATGGCCGCATACGACCACGGTTGCCTCAAGGAAACCAAGGGAATTGCCAACAAAGTGCTCAATGAAGACCTAGACGGGGCCATGCGAATCCAGGAGTGGCTTTTCAGGACCTATATCGGTTCAGAGGATAACCACCAGAGAATTGACGCGCTTCAGGCCAAGCTGGCGGCGGCGAGAAAAAAGTAAGGATCAAGGTTCAAGG
>CAZXIP010000051.1:0-10613 GCA_964640755.1 uncultured Smithella sp.
ATGAAGCAGGGTTTCACGTTTGGCTCGATGCAGGGCTTCCGCCGCTTCATTTGAATGGGACAGAAGCGGTAAAATGGCAAAGGTAATATCCGCGTCAATGTTCAAAAGATCGCGCACTGGTTTCATGTCATAGCCGATGTCGTCAATAATAATAGCCACCTGTTTGACGGATAAACGGGGCGGCACAATCTTGGCAACAACAATTTTTTCTTTCTTCGTGTTTTTCTCGACTGCCGATTCCGACACGGAAACGTCACTCGTTTTTTCCTTTTCCTTCACCTCTTTGACCCGGGTCAGTCTCTGCGATTTTTCTTTAGGCGAGATCTTTTGTTGAGACGATTGCTTCTTCCCTGACGGCTGTAGACCCGTTTCTTCCCGATGAAATAAACTCACGTACACGATGGCAGCAATGGATGCGACAATCAGTAACGTTAAAAACGCTGTCAAAAATCTTTTGTTGTTTTTTTTCTTCTTTGCCGCCACGTTCGGTTCTCCTGAAGCAACAGCATCAGTTGGCCAGAGTCTTTTTCATCATGTGCCAGCCTCTTAAAATATCAACGGCTGTTCTCACCTGATTGTCTTTGTCCAGATCGTCCACTTCTTTTGAATTGTCGACTTTATGATCGTCTACTTCCCTGCCGTCTTCTCCGGCAGGCAGGATGTGACCTTCAAGATCTTTTTCCCGCATCATTTCATTGGGTTGACTATCCACCGTATCTTTCGACGGCTTCTTCAGCCGAACGACCAGATCCGGCTTGATCCCCTCAGCCTGGATGGATCTGCCCTTGGGTGTATAATACCGGGCGGTCGTCAATTTCAGCGCCGACCCGTCTTCCAGGCGGATTACGGTCTGAACCGACGCCTTGCCAAAGGTCTGGGTTCCTACAATCAGCGCACGTCCATTATCCTGAAGGGCTCCCGCTACAATTTCCGCTGCGCTTGCTGTCCCTTCATTCACCAGAACAACCATGGGAACAGTCACTTCCCTGGAGCCGTCATCCCTGGCCTGCATCTTTGTTTCCATGCTTTTCGTTCGTCCGCGTGTGGAAACGATAACACCAGATCTTAGAAACATATCAGACACTTCGATTGCCTGATTTAAAAGTCCTCCCGGATCGTTTCTCAAATCCAGCACCAGCCCCTGCATGGGATTCGATTTTGCTTTCACATCGTCAAGGGCCCTGCGAAGATCGGGGGCAGTTTTTTCATTGAAAGAAGAGATGCGGATATATCCGATATTGTTATCGAACGTTTTTGCCTTCACACTTTTGACTTGAATTTCGGCCCGGGTCAGAACAATATTTTGCGGTTTGACCATACTTTCCCGCATGATCGTGATGGTCACTTTGGTGCCCTTCTTACCGCGAAGCTTTTTTACCGCTTCCACAATGGAAATATCTTTTGTTGATTTGCCGTCAATCTTGATGATCTGATCCCCAGCTTTCACACCGGCTTTATAAGCGGGTGTATCCTCAATGGGAGACACAACGGTCAACACATCTTTCACCAGGGTAATCTCTATACCGAGGCCTCCAAAATGTCCCTGTGTCTCTTCTTCCAGCCCCTTGTATACTTCAGGAGTCATAAACGCGCTGTGCGGATCCAGGGTTTTGATCATACCATTGATCGCGCCCTGAATTAACGTGGAGGAATCAACCTGTTCCACATAATTCTTCTGCACCATATCCAACACTTCGTTGAACGTTTTGATCTCCTTGTAGATATTTTTTTCCTTTGCAGAAACCTTACTGTCGGAAGAAGGCCAGAAAACAACTAAAAACCCGAGGATTACGATTACGGTTACCAGCCATTTAACGGATATGTTTTTCATGTCTTGCCTCACACGGAAAGAGGTGTTTTGTTAAAAATGATATTAATAAAATTAAGTATATACCATTATATTGGTTCTTTTCCATAACTTTCATGAACCAGGAAAGAAATATTAAGAAGACGATCTGCCGCCTGTATGGACCGCATAAAGATGAAGGCTTGTTCCCTATTCAATCAGCCAGGTCGTTTGATTTGCCGAATCTTTTAAAATAATACCCTGAGAAGCCAGCTCCCGGCGAATATCGTCAGACCTGTTCCAGTCCTTGTCTGCGCGGGCTTTTTGCCTCTCCAGTATCATCGATTCTATCCGGGAAACATCCAGGCCACGTTTGCCGGCTTCAATATCTCGATCAGCATGAAAGAAGACGTCCGGATCATCTTGGAAAATACCCAGTACATCGCCAAAATGAGAAAAAATATCTGCTGCAGCATCCAAAATGGCCTTTTTGGTTCCCGCCGCCATTTTCTTTTCTACAGTATTGATATTGTTGATCAACCGGGCAGCTTCGAAAACATAACCCAGAGCCTGTGCCGTATTGAAATCATCGTCAAGGGCGTCGTTAAACTTATCGTTCAGTTCCTTTAATTTGTCCAAATGCTTGTGCTGCTGATCACTATGAAGCCCGTCAGCGGTCCGGGAAACTAATTTTGCCTGTGTTTCTTTCATCAGCTGCAGAGCGGAATAGCAGCGAATCAGGGCTGTCCTGGTTTCCTTCATTGCCGTATCAGAGTAATCCACAGGACTCCTGTAGTGACTCTGAAGCATAAACAGACGCAGTACTTCAGGATGGAACTGTTTGATAATGTCCTGTATCGGGAAAACATTCCCCAGCGACTTTGACATTTTTTCCGCATTGATCTTCACAAATCCATTGTGCATCCAGTAATTTGCCAGGGGTTTTCCCGTTGCTGCCTGAGATTGAGCAATTTCATTTTCGTGGTGAGGAAAAACAAGGTCTTCGCCCCCGCCGTGAATATCGAATGTTTCACCGAGGTACTTCCGGCTCATGGCTGAGCACTCAATATGCCAGCCCGGCCTGCCTTTGCCCCACGGGCTCTCCCAGAAAGGTTCGCCTTCCTTGCTCTTTTTCCAGAGCACAAAATCCAGCGGGTTTCTTTTTTTATCATTGACATCCACGCGAGCACCGGCCATCATATCGTCCAGATGACGTCCCGACAATCCACCGTATGCAGGATAATTGTCAACCGCAAAAAACACATCTCCGTCCACCGCGTAGGCAATGCCTTTACCCTCCAGCGCTGCAATCAGGTCAATCATGTCCGCCATGTGCGCGGTTGCCCTGGGCGTCACCGTGGGCGTTAAAACATTGAGCGCAGCCATGTCTTCGTCATGGAGTTTGATGTAACGTTCGGTGAGCTGGGCGATATCAACACCTTCTTTATTTGCCCGGTCAATGATTTTATCGTCAATATCGGTAAAGTTTTTAACATACGTCACATCATAGCCGCGCGATTTTAAATGGCGGAAAACAACATCGAAGACAACCGCAGCACGGGCATGGCCGACATGGCACACATCGTATGCCGTGATCCCGCATACATACATACCGACAGCGCCTTCCTTGATCGGCTGCAGCGTTTCTTTTTTTCTTGTTTTCGTATTAAATAATTTCTGAGGCATTTTTACTATACTCTTCAGGGGTAAAGCGGAGGCATATTCAAACCGCTGTCTTCCGCCAGAGAACAGACAAGGTTCATATTTTGAACGGCCTGTCCGGCTGCTCCCTTGATTAAATTATCAATGGCGGAAATAATAATGATCCTGTTGGTCCTCGTATCCAGGGCGAGACCGATGTCACAGTAATTTGACCCGCATACAGAGGAAATGTTGGGGTATGTCCCGGCAGGACTTATCCGCACAAATTTTTCTCCTTCATAAAAGGACGTATACATTGCGTGAAGGTCGGCAAGCGTGATGTCCTTCTTGAGGGTTGCGTAAACCGTGCTCAGGATACCTCTTTTCACCGGCAATAAGTGTGGTGTAAAAGTAATAGCAAAATCAGCCCCTGCCAGTCTGTTCAATTCCTGCTCTATTTCCGGCGTATGCCTGTGCTTTCCCACCTTGTAGGCCTTGAAACCTCCATCAACTTCGCAAAACAGCGAAGTGACCTGCGGATCTCTTCCCGCACCGCTCACCCCGGATGCCGAATCAGCAATGATTGTGGATACATCCACAATCTTGTTCTTCAAGACGGGTGCAAGCCCCAGAATAATGCTGGTTGGATAACAACCCGGATTGGCAATCAACCGGGATTCTTTAATTGCATTCCGGTAAAGTTCAGGAAGCCCGTAAACCGCCTGTCCAAAAAGATCGGCACTGCTGTGTTTTGCATACCATTTTTCGTATACAGACAGATCCCTCAGACGATAGTCGGCTGAAAGATCGATCACTTGCCTGCCTGCCCTTATGAAGACGGGTGCGATATCCATGGAGACACCGTGCGGCAAAGCCAGGAAAGCAACATCGCAAAGGCTGGAAATCTCCTGTGGCGTTGCATTTGAATAGGTCAGGGTCGTCAAACCGGACAGTGACGGATAGATTTCCGCCACCGGTTTGCCGGCATAGCGCCTTGATGTCACCGCCACCAGCTTCACCTGCGGATGGCCGGATAAAATCCGAATGAGCTCCTGGCCGGTGTATCCACTGGCCCCGAAAATCGCTGCTTGAATTGCCATAAAAAACCCCAAAAAAAAGGGAGGCCTGAAAGCCCCCCTGTTTGATCAGCGTTTGGAGAATTGGAATCTCTTGCGGGCTCCCGGCTGGCCGTATTTCTTCCGTTCCTTGATGCGGGCATCACGCGTCAGAAATCCCGCTTTTTTCAAAATGGAACGCAACTCGGCGTCATATCCCAGAAGCGCTTTGGAGATTCCGTGCTTCACGGCACCGGCCTGTCCTGCCACACCGCCCCCGTTTACGTTAACATAAAAATCGAACTGGTCCTGTTTGCCGGTAATTTCCAGAGGCTGCCGGATGATCATCTTCAGGCTGGGACGTGAAAAATACTCTTCGTAGTTTCTTTTGTTGACCACGATATTCCCACTCCCTGACTTCATATAGACACGGGCGATTGCACTCTTTCTCTTACCGGTTGCATAAAATCGTTGTACTGTCATGACTTCTCCCAAATTTAAATATAATCAATCAACAATTGGCCGGGGCAGATTAAACCGCCAGGGTCTTTGGACACTGCGCGTCATGCGGATGTGCATTGCCGCTGTAGATCTTTAGTTTTTTCAGCATCTTTTTGCCAAGGTTATTCTTGGGCATCATCCCGGCTACGGCAATGCGAATCAGGTTTTCCGGTTTTTCCGCAAGCATCTTTCCGGCGGCCGTTTCTCTCAACCCTCCCGGATAACCGGAATAGGAATAATAGACTTTGTCCGTCAGTTTTTTACCTGTCAGAACAATCTTTTCGGCATTAACCACCACAATAAAATCGCCGGTATCGACATGAGGCGTATAAACGGCCTTGTGCTTGCCCCGAAGGCGCAGGGCGATCTCACTGGCCAGTCTTCCCAATACCTTACCGGATGCATCTACCACATACCAGTCTTTCTTTGTCTCTTCTGCCTTCGCTGAAAATGTTTTCATAATAAACCGTCACTTTACTAAAAATTTAAAGATGTAAACTATGCAATTCCTTTCCGTTTGTCAAGGAAAATATTTGAATATATTTGAATCGAATGGTGATTTATTATGGATAGGATCGGGCGATGCAAAAAAAGCTCTTTTAAAGTCATGCAAGGGAATAACATCATTAAATCCCGAACATACCTAAGCCGGCCAGTGATACTTTCAGCATCACATTCTCATCATCATGCGTTCTTGTGTAATCCACCCCCACGCCCCAGCACTGTTTTGAATAGAAAAGCCCGACTGTGGTTTCCACTGTCCGGTTGTTGAAACGATCCAGGCGAAGAACAAACCTGCCCGTCAGGTTGTCTGTAATGACCGCTCTGAGGTCCGCATTGATCTCTTCGATGGAATTAAGTGTATAGCGGTAACCAAACGTCAGACTGTCGCCTCGCCAATCCTTAAGACTCAGATCATAGTTCATCTGTTTCCAGCCGCTGTATACACTGTATCGATTGCGGGCCTGAAAAAAAACGTAGGGGTGGGGCTGAAAATTAACCTCCATGCCTAGATCCGACATGGGACGGCTTTCCGTGGCTGAATCCCCGAGGTCTCTTCTGTGCTCATGAATGTCATAATACTGAAACAGTTTAAATCGCAATATTTCCAGGTAACTGCGCTCGCCTTTTGTGCTTTTTACACGGGCGGTCAACGTATTGGTAAGAGCCCACGCAACCGCGTTTTGCTGTTGCAGGTCTTTTGCATTGAGTATATCATCGGGCAGAAAACTATCCAGAAGTGTATAATTCCGCGGCAAATAATCGGGAAGATTATTTTGACGGATTTCCGGAATGTAGGAATAAAAAACTTCCGGTTTGATTTCATGTCTTAATTTTTCCCAATTCTGAATATTGACGTTAAAGACACGGGAAAGCCTGCTGCTGGCGGACACACCTGCATTATAGATCGTGCGGTCGCCGCTGCGGTTTTCAGAATCAGCTCCCGAATCATCACGATTCCAGTATAGTTCTCTCAACCTAATTTGCGGGACAATCTTCGCATATTTGGAAACTGTGAAGGGCATGGACAGGGTCGGTGCAAAATCAAGATAATGCCCTTTCTGACCCTTACCCCGGTAAAAATAGTCGTAATTGCCCTCAAACTCCAGATATAACGGTGTGGAAAAAACACGCTGCTTAATACCGGTGAAAATGATTTCCGGGTACCTCTGCAGCGTCCCTTCATTATTGGCCGTTGTAAAATTGTCCACGGAACTTATACGGGCCATCACGTTGTAGTTGTTCCATCCCTTAAATATGCGAGCAGACGATTCCAGAAACGGCAGAGACTCGTTTCCCAGGAAGGGGACTTTTCGAAACGGGTCTTGCTCTGTAGCCGCGTAGTTCGTCAAATAGTAGTTATGGGAAGTAAAATCACGGAAATACCATGAGTCGGAAACCTTGCGTAAATCCGTCCGGATATAAAACTGCGGATCAAAAGTGGTCTGATGATTGATGTAATAAGACCAGCGACGGTGCATGCCCTGCCAATCACGGTTTTGCGTCGTTCCAAACGTGTCATTAATGCTTTTGTGATCCTCAAGATAGTCCGCATAGATCGTCCCAAAGGACTTGCTGCCCACGAAATAACGGAATTCCACGCCTTGCTTCAATCCACGTTTTTCCATGTACCGCGTATATAACGTCGCGTCCATCTGGGGATTGATCGCCCAGAAAAACGGAATTTCCACATCGATGCCATGTTTATCTCTCGAGTAGGCAAGATACGGGAAAAGAAAACCCGATTGTCGTTTGGTCTTCGCGGGAAACGCGACAAGGGGTGAATATAATACCGGAATACTTTTTGTCAGAAATCGGGCACTGTTCACCCAGCCATATCCTTCCAGCGTCACTTTCATTTTAGAACCGGACAGCTGCCAGTCAGGGTCGTCGCCGTCACAGGTTGTGGCCAGGGGATTTTCAATATAATAAGTATTCTCACCTGTTTTTTCGATCTTATCGCCTTTTATGTAAAAATGATTACGGGCATAAAAAGCTTTGGAGTTGTAGGCCACACCGGTTTTATCTTCCACATTCACCACAATTTTATCACCCGCGAGCGAGTCTTCGGCCATCTTTAAAAATGCGTTGCCCTCGGCGGTTGCAAGTTTAGTTTTGCGGTCATATTCAGCGGTGTCAGAGGTTAAAACGCCGTCGCCGTAATGAATAACGACATTGCCTTTGGCAGAATATACATCTCTTTCGTTATCGTAGGACAGAGTATCCGCCTCGATCTTCACCGGACCGTCTTCAGGCACTTTGAAGTCCTGAGCCAAAACAACGCTGCTCAATGAGAATAGAAATATGGAAATCGCCGCAATGGCAATTCTACATTCATGTTTAAATTGAATCAACAAAACCGTCAACCTTCTTCATCCGTTAACAATAGCAGCAAAACAGCATTTATCCGCTTTCAACATTATCAACCCGGCGCCCCTTTCAGGCGGTTCAACAGTCACCCGATTCCCGTGTTGCCGTGCTGCTTACCACAAGAATGGATTTGATGAAATACCTGTTTTACCTCTCCAGCAAGATAAAATGATCCCAGGGCACAAATGATGTCTTTATCACCTGCCATCTTCATACCCTTCAGAATCGCCTGGTCGACACTTCTGGACACAACCGTCCGGTACCCCAGACCTTTCATCACACGTGCCATCTCACGCGCAGGAACTGCACGGCTGGTCCGCAAGGGCGGCAAGATCGTTACAGAGGCCAGCGGCGCAATTTTTTTCAGCATGGCACAATAATCTTTATCAGCCAGCGCAGCAAAAATCAGGATCAGCCGCCGCCAGGAAAAATCCCTTTTCAGCGCCTTGAGCAGAGCGTTGACTCCGGAAGGGTTATGCGCGCCGTCAAGCAGGAAAAGCGGCCGTTCACAAAGAATTTCCATTCTGGCTTCCCAGTGCGTTTTTTTTAAACCGGCATAAATGGCTTCGGAATCCGTCACAAATCCGTTTTCCTCAATAATTTCAGACACAGCCAGTGCCAGCGCAGCATTGGACAATTGATGCAAACCCCGCAGCGGAACGGTCAGGCCATTTAATCTCTTCTTCATCCCATGATAGTCGACCAGCCCGTCCTTTCTCCAGACTATCTTAAAATCCTTTCCCAGCCGGTATAAAACGGCGTTATTATGACGACAGACAGAAGTCAATGCCTGCACAACCTTCTGTTGCGCGGCACCCGTAATACAGATACCCGCCGGTTTGATGATCCCGGCTTTTTCTCTTGCGATCGCCGTCAGCGTAGAACCCAGATAGGCCGTGTGCTCCAGTCCGATATTGGTAATAACCGAAACGAGTGGACGGCAGACATTCGTCGCATCAAGCCTACCCCCCAGACCTACTTCCATCACAGCAACATCAACATGCGCACGTTGAAAATAAATGAACGCGGCAGCGGTTAATACTTCAAAATAGGTGATGTTGCCGGCCATATGGTTCTTGATCTCCAAAACAATGCGGCCTAACGTCCGCACCGGGATTTTTGTCCCGTTGACGACAATCCGTTCACGGACATCCACCAGATGAGGTGACGTATAAAGCCCGACACGGCGACCGGACTGCTTCATGATGGAAGCCACCATGGCGGAAGTAGACCCCTTGCCGTTGGTGCCTGCCACAAGGATCGTTGGGTAGTCATCCTGAGGATTGCCGAACTTCGCCAGAAGCCCTTTTATGGTTTCCAGGCCGAAGCGCATGACATTTATGTTCAGACCGGAAAGATAATCCCCGTAATTAAATTTTGTCATGAAAGTACCGATGCATTGGATTTGAATGATCTGTCCATCTCCAAGGATATGAATGCTTTTATCTTTAAACGCCAGGACTTCGCAGAGAATCATCCCGGCAGACAGAGGGTTCGTGGGATACTAACAAACATCAGGTTTCATATCAACTTGAATCATGCTCAAATCTATTGTAATATATCCAGTACAGTCACGAACTCGAAAGAAAGCTACTACAGTATCCCAACAATCTGTGTCGCGTAATTGTTTCACAAAAAAACCGGTGCATTTTTCATTGTAATTTTAGAAAGGAGATCATGATTATGCCGAATGTCAGCGCTGAAGTAACTAATTATCAGTATGAGTTTCGGGCTATGAATTTGGAAAATGCGGCTTTCCTGTATTTGTTTGATGGACAAAACAAGCTTCTGTGCATGTCGGCATTTGTGGACAGGACCGGCCCTCTGCCTGCCCCCAGGCAGGGTCTTAACGGCACGGTTTTCCTTAGTTTTCACCGATCAGACCTATCTTCCTTCACAGACATGCTGCGCAATGAAAAACCCGTCATGTTCAACTGGTCGGCAGACAACCAGTCCGCACAGATCACCACAGGAAAAGAACCGGTGGGTGAAGAAGAAGGCAAGCACATCGCATCCTTTTTTGCGGTTAAAAGGCCGGCTGCCCGAAAAAGCACCAGAAAGACTGCTGTAAAAAGAAAAACGAAAAAGTAGGCCGCACAAAAAACGTAAATCGTCGGAGACATGATTTTCATGATTCTCATCTTGACAATTTCAGTTGAAATGATGAAAATATAATCAAAGATAGTTGTATATTGGCTTATATAAATGGTTAATTTTTAAAATGATAATTTAGCACAGGTCAACGGGAAAGGAGGATATTATTATTCGATATTGACGTAAAAGCTTGTTTTCAATTTCGCCACCGGCATATCAGCTTTTTCTGAAAGACCCGCTTTCGACCTCTCACATCCACGTTCATACGATACATGCATCAAGATAATCTACTGTTACATAAACCGGGATTATACTCAATGACCTTCATTTGCAATGATTGTTACCATGCATCCAATAAAACCGGATTTTTGATTGTCCGATAAACCAGCATTCTCTGAAGATATGTTATTTCATTATTTTGTACTTCAACAAACGTAACGGGTATAAAAAATGAAAGGAGACACATTATGGACAAACTTCATCTGTCGCAAAAAGAAGAAGGTGAACTTTTAACGATTCTCGAAAGGTATCTGCCCGATCTCGAACTTGAAATTGCAAATACGGATCGTAAGGAATTCCGCAAAGAGCTTCAGGAGCGCGAAGTGTTCATGACAGAACTTATCAGCCGCTTGAAACACTGATCGATTTTTGCGCGAACTTTATCA
>CAZXIP010000052.1:0-4873 GCA_964640755.1 uncultured Smithella sp.
TCCCTGGCATCGGGAATCAGGATCTGGTTGTAGCCCTCATTGGTCATGCAATGCATCGTGCTGTGACCGTAGGAATGGAAGAAGGGCAGTCCCATTAATACGGTAAGGACGCCTTCGGCCAGCAGATGTGAACGCCCGAGTGCATTCCCATTCTGTATGGCGTTGGCATAGACGTTCCTGTGCGTCAGCATACATCCCTTGGGGAGACCCGTTGTCCCGCCGGTGAACAGAATCAGTTCCAGATCTTTCTCCACATCGAACGTGACATCCGGAGGATCGGGAGAGGTATTCGCAATCAGTTCCGCCCACCAGAGAGCTTCTTTTATTTTAATCGGTTCATAGTTTTGTGGTTTATGAAGCGAATAATCAGCCAATTTTGAAACGATGATATTTTTTATTGGAACTTTCCTGAGGGTATCCTGGATGACATCCAGATATTCGTCCAGGCAGATCAAAGCATGCGGTGAGCCTTCTTTGAATTTATGCTGAAGCTGATCAGCCGGTTCCAGGGAACTGCCGGGAATATGCACCAGTCCGGCTCTTGAAATCGCATAATCGGCTATCACAAACTGGATGGAAGTCGGTAAAAGAGTGGCAACTCTGTCGCCCTTTTGTAATCCTTTGTGGTGTAAAGCAGCAGCAAGACGGTCAACATGGTCCTTTACCTCGGGATAGGTCATCATGTAATCCATCTGAATCAGCCCTTGATTTTTGTACTTACGTGCTGTCTTGTACAGGATTTCATACACCGGTTGATCGGGATAAGGTTTGAACGTTTCAGGTATTCCGAAGACGCGATATTCTTTTAACCAGGGTAAGTCAGCTCCCGCCACAAAATTCCCCCTTGAAGTATTTTTTGCTCATGAAAATCCTTTCCCGTGGAGGTTGCCTGAAAAGCGGAAACCAGATGCTGAAGTGGATCATTGTTCTTTTATAATTGTCGTTAATCACGCACTATGAGGACGGGAATGCTCTTTTCGTTGTGCAGTACGCCGTAGGAAACGCTTCCCAGCATGGTAGCGGAAAAGGCGCTCCTTCCGCGGGAGCCCATAACGATCAGATTAGCCTTTGACCGTTTAACTTCCTTTGCAATTTCCTCCACAGGGTATCCCATCTTGATGGAAATACGACACGACACGCCGTGTTTATCGCACAGCTTTTTGATTTCTCCGACATATTCCCGGGCGGCTTCGGTCAGATAGTCCTCGACAGTCTCCGGATTTTGTCTCGGCGCCTTCGCCGCAGGAACGGCCTGGACCATAAACATCCGTTTGTCAATAACGCTCAGGACAATGATGGAAGCTTTCAGCTGTTTGGCGAGATTCACCGCGTAAACAGCCGCTTTTTGAGATGTCTTTGAACCGTCCGACGGAATAAGAATTCTTGAAATCATATGTCCTCCTTTGATTGCCGGAAAATGCCAAAAGCAATTTGTCCAATATAAGCAGTTCTTTTAAAAATCTGTTATTATAATATAAACGATATTACTGCCTGTCAATGAAATAATGGATTTTCATTTTCTCTTGACAGATGTCTCCGCGCCGATTAACGTTAAAATATGTGATTTTTCATTAAAGAGAGGCATGATAAACCGCCTCTCCCGGTAACTCGGGAAGAACAGGGAGTGTAAACATGCACAACACGGGATTAAAAAACACGTTTGGATATAATATCCAGAATAACCAAATCGGATGCACAGCGAATCGGATGCCGAAGCGCAGATTTTGTGCCTTGCTGCCGCTGATCATTCTGCTTGTCGCATTCTGGCCTTTGAATCTAGAGGCGAAAGACCTTACCTGCAACCGCCTGCCCATGCTCATGGAGGCTTTTCACGACAACCATTACGCAATGAAAAGCATGACGCCGCAAATCAAGGCGCAGGCCGTCGAACAGATGATCAAGCGTCTTGATCCATCCAAAACGCTACTGTACGAATCCGATATGCAAACGATTAAGCCGCTGCTTCTGGAGTTGTTCGTAAGCGCCGAAAAGGGCAACTGCGCCTCGCTTCAACCGGTGTATGCCCTGATGGTCGCAAGGGCCCGTGAGAACGAAGCCACGGTCAAAAAGATTCTAGGCCCGGATTTCCGGCTTGATGACCGGATGGAGCTGATGATCGATGTGGAAAAACGCCTCTTTCCGAAGAACGTGGCGGAGAAGCAGGCGCTCCTGAAAAAGATTGTGCAGTTCCAGATTGAGAACTCCCTGCTTTCAGGAATTGATATGGCAGAGGCCAAAAAGCAACAGGTCCATCGATACGAGTTGCAGACTAAGCGGGTGGTGGAACAGAATCCCGCTCAACTGATCACCACCGCCGCCGAGGCTTTTGCCGTCGCCCTGGATCCGCATACGAGTTACCTGTCCCCCAAAAACCTTGAAGACCTGCAGATTCAGATGAAGCTTTCCCTTGAGGGAATTGGCGCTATGCTGAGCAGCGATACAGGTTTCACCATCATCGAAGAACTGGTTCCCGGCGGAGGGGCCGAGAAAAGCGGCATGCTGAAACCAAAGGACAGAATTATCGCCGTGGCCCAGCAAGGGGAAAAACCCGTAAATATTATCGATATGGATCTTCGCGACGTCGTCAGCATGATCCGCGGGAAAAAAGGAACCCGGGTGACTTTGACGATCCTTCGTCCAGGACAGAGCAAGGATCGCTTTGATGTCACCATCGTGAGAGACAAGGTTGACATGAAGGAACAGGAGGCGAAAATTACCTATGAAAGCAGAAAAGCGGGTGGTCGGCAATACCGGTTCGGTGTGATCGATCTTCCTTCTTTTTACGGCGGTGAAAAGGGCGGAAAGTCTAGCTATGAGGACGTGAAAAGACTTCTTGCGGAGGCCAGGCTTCAGCGGGTGGATGGTATTGTGCTGAACCTCTCAAGGAACGGGGGCGGGCTGCTGGATGAGGCGGTTCGCCTTGCCGGCCTTTTCATCGGCAAGGGTGGAATCGCAGCGGTCCGGGACGGCCGCGGGGAGGTAACAATCCTTTCCAATGATTCGCCGTCTATGTGGAGTTTCGGAGAGAAACGCAAGGTTGTCCGATTGCCTCTTGAAAGTCAGCGGTTACTTTATATGGGGCCACTTGTTGTTTTGACAAGCCGCATGAGCGCATCAGCGAGCGAGATCGTTACCGGTGCCCTGAAAGATTACCATCGCGCCGTGATTATCGGGGCGGATCACACCTATGGCAAGGGATCTGTGCAGGCCCTGATACCGCTGCCGTGGGAACTGGGCGGAATGAAAGTCACGACCGGCTTATACTTCCTGCCCGGAGGTCAATCGACACAGAAGACGGGTGTGACAGCCGATGTGGTATTGCCCGTCTGGACGTCTCTTGAAGACGTGGGTGAAGCATCACTGGATTATCCGCTCCCGACTCAGACAATTCGGCCTTTCATTGGTTTGCGGGGTAAAGATGTTCCGGCCTGGAATCCTGTTGACGGGGCCGTGATCAAATCACTGGCGGCAAAGTCACAGGCCAGGGTGGAGAAAGACGCGAAGTTTGCTAAAATCATCAAAGAAAACAAAGAGGCTTCAGCCAGGAAGGGTCTTGTCCAGATTGCCGAGTTTCGGAAGACCATGAAGGAAGAAAACGGCGGCAAAGAGAAAAAAACACCTTCCGAACTCAGGAAAAAAGCCCGGGAAGAAAATGAACCATTCGTGAATGAGAGCATTAATGTCCTGATGGATATGGTAGCCTATGAACAGGTCCAGCAGGTTTCACCGGCCTCAAACGCTTCCAGGGGAGTATCCGTAAACGGGGCAGGTGCTGCGGGCAGGCAGATTCACTGATTTCTTTGCTGCTTCGTCAACTCAGGATCAACCTGTTTATCGGCGTGTCAGAGTGCGGGCCGGGGGGTGCGGGGGGAGGTTCCGGTGGCCCCGGATGACCGGTCATCATGTTTAAGAACAAATAGCCGGATCCCTGTTATGAAAGATCAGAGTTGGAATTCGTCAAAACAAAATGGAGACCGTTTCTTTTTGAAGCCAGCCTTTCAGGCTCTGACCATTGGTGTTCCCTTTTGTGTATTCAAACTGCTTTTTGGTCTGCTGGCGATGCGCGCTGATGAGGCGGCCGGTCCACTAACCGTCTTTGCGTGGCTGGTTATTGTCTGGGCTCTGGCGGATATGGTTATGAATCTTGTTCGGGTGGCATATCATGTGGCCGGCCGCGAGGCGCCCATCGAGTACTGCACCATTGCCCAGGCAGGAAGACTTTTTAAAAGGCCGGGATTCTTTCTGGCTGTCGATACGCTGATTTCCTTTTCAATAATCTGTTTTGTCCTTTGGTCCGGATGGATAACGCTGCTTGGCCCCAACGAATCGTACTTCTGGTATGCAGCTACCACGCTGAACCTGATCAGCATATCGGTTGTCAATATCCTGATCGAACTGCGTCGGGGATCTTGATCATTGCCATGCCTTGATTTGGCATAATGTTCTGAAAAACCTGAATTGTCAGGAGGGGATAAGTTAAAAAATGATGGGAGAGGCGCTTTCCTGTATGCAATGCGGCAAATGTTGTTTTGTAGACCTGACGGCCTACGCTCAGGAAAGCGATTTTGAACGCTGGAATGCCGAAGGCAGGCAGGATATCCTGAGCGTTATTGAACACCGGCATCTTGTTTGGTCGGGTGACAGGCTGATTTCCGCGGAAACAGGCAGTGCTCCGCAAGAATGTCCTTTCCTGTTCAGTGATGAAGGCAAATGGAGATGCTCGATATACGAGACGAGACCTCAGGTTTGCCGTGAGTATGAGCCGGGATCATCGGAGTTGTGTCCGCAATTTATAATAAAAAAGCGGTGCCACAAATAGGAGAGCAGTCTTATTGTTTATCAAAGCATCAATATTTTGCCGATAAATTTTCTT
>CAZXIP010000052.1:4973-10291 GCA_964640755.1 uncultured Smithella sp.
TTGCCGATAAATTTTCTTTGACAGACACATCTGTTTTGACCTATGCTTGTGCCATGAAAATCAAAAACTTTATTTCCTGTTTGTTGTTCATTACCGTATTTCTAGTGATTTCGGGTTGTCAGACGCGGAGCTCTGTTATTGTCACGCCCTATGGGGAGCCTGATAAGGACTACAGCCGTGCTTTACCGCCCGGTGAGCTTGCTTTGAGGAAGATTACCGATCCTAAGAAGATCCCCGACTATACAAAGGCGTGTTCCGATCTCGACGGTTTGAAGGAAGCCATCGCCAGAAGTTTGAGCTACATGGAAAAACCATCCAGCAGAAAGTTCTATCCCTACGGTGACATTACCCATGAGCATGCGTTAAGAAGCCTGCGGGAGCTGGAGAAACTTGTGGATTTGAAATTGTCTCCCGAACAGATGAACCGGGTTTTACGGGAAAAATTTGACACGTATATTTCGGTCGGTTGTGATGATCAGGGCACCGTCTTGTATACAGGATATTATACGCCGATTTTTGACGGGTCTCCCGTGCGGACGGACCGTTTCCGGTACCCTTTATACAAGGCTCCTTCCGATCTGGTAAAAGGTCCTGACGGAGCGATTCTTGGCCGCAAGGGTCGGGACGGCGCCGTGCAGCAGTACCCGAGCAGGCTGGATATAGAAAAATCCGGCATGCTTGCCGGACATGAGCTTGTATGGCTTGGCGATCCGTTTGAGGTTTATATTGTGCATGTTCAGGGGTCAGCTAAAATCCGCATGCATGGCGGACAGATCGAGACCATCGGCTACGCCGCTCATAACGGCTGGGAGTACAAAAGCATTCGGCATAAACTGATCGCCGATGGCAAGTTTACCGAAAAGAACATCAACCTCAAGGCCATGATCGATTATTTTAAGATGCATCCTCATGAAGTTGACCGGTACGTTAATGACAATCCCCGGTTTGTTTTTTTTAAAGAGGAAAAAGGAGAACCCAGAGGGTCTCTGAATGAGCCGGTAACGCCATTCAGAACGATTGCGACGGATAAGTCAATTTACCCGAGAGCGATGTTTGCCTTTGCCGCGGTCGACCTGGACAGGCCCATAGGTTTTGCGCTGGATCAGGATACCGGCGGTGCTATCCGGGCTGCAGGCCGTTGCGACGTTTATATGGGGGTTGGCGATCAGGCCGGAGAACTGGCCGGGAAAACGTATCGCGAAGGTCAGCTTTATTACCTTTTCATCAAGCCCGACAGCGATAAGATCAATGATGACAGCGGTCGGGGGAACTAGCCCGACAGGTTTTTGTCTAAAGCCTCAATTGACTGCGTTGCACAAAAACAGGTGACAATCAGCAGCGTGCTTCTGCATCTCAAAATGAGAATTCAATGGCGCATCATAATACTATTAAGGCGAACAGCTATAATGGTCTGGTTGATAGATTAAACAGGTTCCCCCTGGGAGCGCCCCCTGCAGAACTGTTGTTTAAAGTCCTGAAAGTTCTTTTTTCTGAAAGGGAAGCGAGGCTTGTTTCTCTTCTGCCCATTAAGCCTTTTACCGATAAAAAAGCAGCTGCAATCTGGAAGATGAATCTTTTGGATGCCAGGGTTATTCTAAACGATCTTGCCGATCGCGGGCTTCTTCTTGATTATGAGAGCGAAGTCGGTACCACCTATGTTCTGCCTCCGCCCATGGCGGGATTCTTTGAATTTTCCCTGATGAGATACAGAGCGGACATCAGTCAAAAAGTCCTGTCCGAACTTTTCTACCAGTACATCAATGTTGAAGAGGATTTCATCAAAGATCTGTTCCTGAACGGGGAGACTCAACTGGGAAGGGTTTTTGTAAACGAACGTGTTCTGTCCGGAGAAAATGCGCTCCATGTTCTGGACTACGAAAGGGCATCAGACGTGATCAAGACCGCCTCAGCAATAGGGATCGGTATATGCTACTGCAGGCACAAGATGGAGCACATCGGGAAAAACTGCAGCGCACCGATGGATATCTGCATGACGTTCAACGGTCCTGCCGATTCCTTAATCCGCCACGGCATTGCCAGAAAAGTTGATACTGCGGAGGGTCTGGATTTATTGAACAGAGCTCAGGACTGCAGTCTGGTCCAGTTTGGCGAAAATGTCCGGGAGAGGGTGAGTTTCATCTGCAACTGCTGCGGATGCTGCTGTGAAGCAATGATCGCGGCAAGGAAATTCGGTTTTTTGAATCCTGTTCACACCACCAATTTTATCCCGGAGATCATTGAGGAAAAGTGCAGTGGGTGCGGAAAATGCGTGTCACTTTGCCCGGTGGAGGCCATGACGCTTGTCAATGCCGTTGATCCGCATAAGCCTTCGAAAAAGAAAGTGAAACTGAATGAAGATCAGTGTCTCGGCTGTGGAGTCTGCCTGAAAGGATGCAGTGTCGATGCCCTCAGACTGAAATCCCGAAAAGAGAGGGTCATCACGCCGGTCAATTCAGCACACAGAATTGTGCTCATGGCCATCGAGAGAGGAAAACTGCAGAATCTCGTATTTGATAATCAGGTCCTGTTCAGCCATCGGGCAATGGCGGCTCTGCTGGGGGTTATTCTTAAGCTACCTCCCGCCAAACAGATACTGGCAACCGAACAGTTTCGATCACGATATCTTTTAACGTTAATAAAATATGCAAGCCGTTGAGAGAAAATTCATGGGGAAAGAGTGGTCATCTATAAATTGCAGCAGTGATCAGCGTACGAAAGGAATTTATGAAACAACTGGCACAAGGTAACATACACGAACGGATCAGAGCGATCCCGAACGCGTGGTATCCCGCGTACATCATTCGCGGTGACGAGCGCAATATGATGATCGATGCCGGGGTGAATCTTCTGGGACCGCAGTACCTGGCTTCCATAAGGGAAACCTTGGGCGATCCGGGGCTTCTTCGTTATCTTTTTTTAACGCATTCGCATTACGATCATATCGGTTCCGCATCTTATTTAAGGTGGCATATTCCAGGCCTTAAGGTCGGGGCCCATGAAAGACTTGCAGGGCTTCTGCAAAAGCCTTCTGTTCTGGAGGTGATGAACCGGCTCAGTGGTAATCATTTGGAGCTTACCGGACAGAATGCTGCAAATGAAGATCTGACGATGCATCCGTTTGAGATCAGTTTCCATCTGAAACAGGGCGATGAATTTAACCTGGGCGGACTGACCTGTCGCGTGTATGAAACACCCGGCCATACCAGAGACTCGCTGGCATTTTACTTTCCTGAGATCGAAACTCTGTTTCCCGGTGAGTCGTGCGGTGTGATTCAGGGTGAGGCGGGAGACCTCATACAGGTGGAGTTTCTTTCGTCCTATCAGGATTACATCGATTCGCTGAATCTGATGATTTCTCTTGAACCCGAAATGATCTGCCTTGGACACGGCCTGGTGCTGACCTGCGATGACGCGAAGGAATTCCTCAGGTGTTCCCTTGAAGAGACATTTCGGTACCGCGAAATGATTGAAACTTATCTGAACGAAGCCCATGGTGACGTCGAAAAAGCGACACAGAACATGGCCCATCAAGAATATGACATTAAGGGAGGCATCTTTCAGGAACGCAATGCCTATCTAACGAATCTTGTTGCCCAGGTGAGCCATATTGCTGGAATGCAGGGGCAGGAGAGTAAATCCGGATTGAACAAAAGGATATGATAACCTTGATTCATCAAATAGCATCACGTTGTTTAAAGTGTAAAGTCCCCCAGTGCAGTAAAAACTGTCCCGTATCCACGCCCGTACCTGATATTATAAAACTTGTTGAAGAAGACAGGCTGCGGGAAGCCTCAGAAATGCTGTTTGCCAACAATCCTTTGTCCGCCGTCTGCTCCATTGTCTGCCCCCACGAACGCAACTGTTACGGTCACTGTGTGCGGGGTAAAAAATCCGAACCGGTGGAGTTTTTCAAAATTGAGCAATTATTGTCCGGAAAATTTCTTGATGACTACACTCCTCCCGTGATCGAAAAGAACAATATCCGCATTGCGGTTATCGGTTCGGGGCCTGCGGGAATCACCATGAGTATCCTTCTCTCTCTGAAGGGTTTCAGTGTTACACTAATAGAGGCTCGTGATAAAATCGGCGGCGTCTTGAGATACGGCATTCCCGAATTCAGGCTTCCCAGGGACATCGTTAACCGGTACGAACCCATTTTGCACAAACTGGGCGTCCAGTTCAAACCAAACACGTTTATCGGTTCTTCCATCACCTTGGACGATATGTTCATTGACGGCTACAAGGCCGTCTTTATTGCTGTCGGCACGGCAAAACCCAACAAACTTGGGCTTCTGGGTGAAACCATCGGCAATGTGTATTATGCCATAGATTACCTCAAAAGCCCCGAGGCTTATCGGCTTGGCAAAAACATTGCAGTTGTGGGCGCGGGTAATGTTGCGTTGGATGCAGCACGTATAGCGATACGCAATATTGAACCGGGCGGCACGGTTACAATCATCAACAGCCTGCCGGAAGAGGAAATGACCGGCAATCGGCGTGAAATTGCGGAGGCGGTTGACGAAGGCGTAAAGTTCATTCATCTTCAGCAGGCCATTAAACTAGAAGAGGACGGGGTGAAATGTATTGCTGTTAACGTTGAAGAAACGGAGCAGGGAAAGGTTTACGAGGAGGATTTCACCCGTGTCCGGAAGGTTCCCTCTGATTCGATTCTTGTCGCAATCGGTCAGGGGCCGCAGGGAGCGGTGACTGCTGACAGCAGTGTTTCAAAAACACAACGCGGCCTTGTTGACGCCGACGAAAATGGATATACCTCTACAAGGGGTGTATTTGCAGCCGGCGATATCGTAACCGGTCCGAAAACGGTTGTCGAAGCGGTAGCCTTTGCCAAAAAAGTTGCTGGTGAAATCGAGAAATACTGCCTGGAAAATTAGTGGGTATTTATAAATAAAAAATAATATGCTCATCATGCAGCTGCAAAATCGATGGAAATTTCTTGACATCGATTTTGGAATCCTGTAATGGTTCCCCGTCCAAATGAAATATTAACTCTCATTCTCCAACTGATCGAACGAAAACTGAATATTCAAACAGCCGATTTGTCGGACGGCATCCGTCTGAACGTGTGTGTTTGTGGCTTATGGGAAAACCACTCTGACCTGTGGCGATGAGTCTTCTCATTTTGAGATGATTGAGCAAATTACTATTTATATCATCTTGAGGAGACCCGTCATAACGGGATGACACGAGATCGAATGATTGCTCCTTGCGCTTGTGAAATGGAATGCTCCCTCCAGTAGATTGGACACGCTGATCATGAATCTCTTGTTTTGAAACTGAAGATAAGGTTGAGATATGAA
>CAZXIP010000053.1:0-10157 GCA_964640755.1 uncultured Smithella sp.
AAGATGCGGACGATCTTGGTGTTGACGGAATTCTGCCTGCGGTAATCCATCATCAGACATTCGGCAGCCCGTTTGCCTTCATCGTAGCAGCTGCGGATGCCGATGGGATTGACGCGTCCCCAGTAGGATTCCGTCTGCGGGTGAACGTCGGGATCGCCGTAAACTTCCGATGTGGAAGCCTGGAGGATTTTGGCCTTTGTTCTTTTGGCGATTCCCAGGACATTGATGGCGCCCATGACGTTGGTCTTGATCGTTTTAATGGGATTGAACTGGTAGTGCACCGGGGATGCGGGGCAGGCCAGATTATAGATTTCGTCCACTTCCAGATAAGTGGGGTTAATGATGTCATGGCGGATCACCTCAAAATGGGGATGCCCCGTCAGATGGGAAATGTTTTTCTTACTGCCGGTGAAAAAGTTGTCCAGGCAGACAATGTCGTTGCCTTCTTTTAACAGCCGTTCGCAGAGATGGGAGCCCAGAAATCCCGCACCGCCTGTAACCAGTATTCGTTTCATATTATTCCAATGTCGATCCGTGTAGTATTTTGTCCATATTTTTGCTATTAAAGCCGAAACAAGGCACAGATGTCAATAACAAAAGCACAATAAAAAGTATTTTAAAGAAGACGTTATGAATCAACACGATGCTGAAAAAAAAGGAATTCTTTACATGGTTGCCACGCCCATAGGCAATCTGGAAGATATCACCGTGAGAGCGCTTCGCGTGCTGAAGGAGGTTGACCTGATTGCCGCGGAAGATACCCGTCATTCCAGGATTCTGCTGTCCACCTACGACATCAGGACACCGCTCGTCAGCCTGCACGAGCACAATGAAAGGGAACGGAGCGCGCTGATTGTCTCGAAAATTGAGAACGGCATGAGTGTCGCATATGTCTCCGACGCAGGCACACCCTGTGTTTCCGATCCGGGATATCATCTGGCAGCAGTTGCACTGGAAAACGGCATACGTGTGGTTCCCGTTCCCGGGCCTTCCGCCGTCATTGCCGCGCTGTCTGTCTGCGGTTTTCCCGCGGACCATTTTTTATTTTACGGATTTCTGCCGCCTAAATCAAACAGGCGCCGCCGCTTTCTGGAGTCCATCAGGGATGAAGAACAAACCCTCATATTTTACGAATCCCCTGCAAGGATCGCCGATACGTTGCAGGAAATTCATGAAGTGCTCGGAGACCGGCAGATTGTTGTGGCGCGTGAACTGACCAAGGTGTTTGAAGAAATCAGACGGGGAAAGGTCTCGGATATTGCCGCGGGGATGTCCGGCAGTAAAGCCAGGGGTGAATTCACCGTTATTGTCCGGGGCGCTTCCCGTGAGCCTGTTTTCATGACGGATGATGAAATTCAGGAAAGGCTTCTGCTCCTCAGAAAGGGAAAATCAATGTCGTTGCGCGATGCCGTTGCGGATGTGGTGAGGCAGACCGGATTGCCCCGGAAAAGAGTTTACGATATGGCGTTGAAAATCTTTTCAGGTTCTGATGAAAATTGAAACCAGGGCTGTTGCACATATTGCTTGAAGAGTTTTTTGCACTATGGTAACTGCATGTCCAAATCAATAGAAAATTAATTATTTTCTTATGCTAGCTTATGCTCAGGGGGGTTGGAAAAGATGGAGGATTCCGGAGAGGTTCATGATAGGCAAATACACGAACTGACCGAAATATATGATGAAAGAAAAGGGCCGGACCGCAGATCTGCAGACAGTAAAAATCCCAAGCAGGTTGTCGTGGTTGACGGCAGGGGATATGAGCGCAGCATGACGCGGGCTGAAAGAGTCCACAATCTGACGGATATTGTTGACGGCAGTGATTTATCGAATCAGATGAAAGAAGAAGTCATGAAAAAAGCAATAGAAATCGTAGAAAAAATAGCGAAGGAAATAGTTCCTGACATTGCCAAACGCATGATCAGAGAGGAAATTGAAAAAATAAAGGCGAAGGCCCCGGGCTCCATGCCGGAGCGGGATGAGGGGTGAAGCCGCCGCAGTTTATCTACAGCTATAATAGGAGGATCAATGATATCCCATAGGAATCTGCTTGTCGTATTGATCATTGTTTGCATGTGCCTGTCCGCCTGCTCCCTGAGGATTCCAGGGTTGACCAAAAATGATCCAGAGCCTGAGGAACCGGCGTCGGGAGTGAGTGTTATCGCTTTGATGCCTGTGCAAAGCAGCACGGCAGACGAAAGAATTTTGCAGATGCTGCGCGTAAAACTGGGCGAAGAGCTACGTTTTAAAGGCTACCCCCAGGTTGCCACGGACCTGATTGACAGCAGGCTGTCAACACTCGCCGAAGCAAAAGAAACTGGCGGGAGAAGCGCTGTCACACCCGGTCAGGTTCAGGAACTGCTCGGTGCGGACGGAGTAATGTACTGTTCCCTTCAGGAGCATCCAAAATCAAAACACCCGTTTTATACACCGGTTACAGTAACTCTTAAATGTGAACTGCAAAGTGCGAAAGCGGGTGAGGTAGTGTGGAGCGCTCAATCGCAGGCAACCAGCAGAAGTGTTGATGTGGTGCGCTCGCGGTTGAAGATGAAATCGCGAGGCGACCTGGAGGAGGCAATGGAGAAAGCCGTTGTCAAAGTGCTGGAGACGCTGCCTTACGGGCCGCATCTAAAAGGATAGTTTTGCAGGGCATCTGCGCCTGTTTTGATGGAATCAACTAAACATTAAAGATGAACATTCCAAATTTTATAACGTTGCTCCGGATTATCCTTGTTCCTGCTTTTGTTATTTTCCTGATCCAGGCGGAATATGACAAAGCGTTGGTCGTTTTCGTGGCGGCCGGCCTTACCGATGCCCTGGACGGCACCCTGGCGCGCCTGCTTAAATGTCAGACGATCCTCGGCGCCTATCTTGACCCCATTGCGGATAAACTGCTGCTGGTCACCAGTTACGCCACGCTGGCAATACTGGGCATCATTCCGGCGTGGCTGGCCGTTTTAGTGATCAGCCGTGACTTCATTATTTTAATGGGAATAGCAATTCTTGCTTTAATGTCGATCCCTTGCGAGATAAAACCGGCCATGGTAAGTAAAATAACCACGGCTCTGCAAATCAGCACAATCTTCTTCCCTCTGTTGTACAAAGCGGTTCAACATGACATCGGATATCACTGGATCGTGGGACTATTTTGGCTGACGGCTTTATTTACGGTGATTTCCGGTTTGGTTTACATCATCAGGGGGATCCGAATCCTGAATCAGTCATCCCCGGAAGGGGGCAAATAATAAGATATTTGCTTGACACAGCAGCGTTTTACTGCTAGTTGACCTAGCTCGAAAAGTTGAATTCCGCGGGATGTGCATTTGACGTGCCGGACTGCGGGAAAAAGAGTTAAATTCTTAACAATACAGGCAAGTAGCTCAGGGGGAGAGCGCCATCCTGACGCGGTGGATGTCCAGGGTTCAAATCCCTGCTTGCCTACCATTTTTCAATGAACGTGCACATGCCGTAAATGTTGATTAAGAAAAGGGCATCAGCAAAAATGGTGATGCCCTTTTAAAATGAAACGGACGATGGTTTACAGAGCAGACAGATGGATATAACAGTTACATTTCCGGATAAAAGCGAGCGGGTATATTCCGCCGGGGTGACTGCGGCCGAAGTCATCGGGGGATGGCACAAGGATGCCCTCGATAATGCCGTTGCCGCAAAAGTGAACGGCGGCTCCGTCGATTTGACGTCCTCCCTGATAGAAGATGCCGTCATCGAGCCGGTTGCCGTTTCATCAAAAGAAGGCCTTTCCATTTTGCGCCACAGCATCTCCCATGTGATGGCGCAGTCCGTGCAGGACGTTTTCAAAGGTGCCAAAGTTACCATCGGCCCATCTATTGAAGACGGTTTCTACTACGATTTTGAATATTCCGAAACCTTCACGTTGGACGATTTTGAAAAGATTGAAAAGCGCATGAAGGAGATAGTCGCTTCCGATTACCCGTTTATCCGGGAAGAAATGCCACGCGAAAAAGCCATGGAGCTTTTCAGGCAGAAGGGCGAAGATTACAAAGTTGAACTCATTAACGACCTGCCTGCGGATGTTTCCGTTGTCAGCATTTATAAAGACGGCGATTACACAGATTTGTGCCGGGGGCCGCACATTCCCTCAACAGGCAAGATCAAAGCGTTCAAACTGTTGAGCGTGGCGGGAGCCTACTGGCGGGGTGATGAAAGAAACAAGATGCTGCAGCGTATCTACGGCACCGGTTTTGCCGACCGTCAGGCGCTTGAAGATTACTTGAATTTATTGGAAGAGGCCAAAAAAAGAGACCATCGCCGGCTGGGCAGGGAGCTGGATCTATTCCAGGTCAATGACGAGGCAGGCGCGGGTCTGGTCATCTTCCATCCCAAAGGCATGATGCTTCGCTACATTATCGAAGACTGGGAGAGAAAAGAACACTTAAAGCGCGGTTACGACATGGTCATGGGGCCCCAGATTCTGAAGGTTGATCTGTGGAAAAAATCCGGCCATTTTGATCATTACCGGGACAATATGTATTTTACAGAAGTGGACGAACAGACATACGGAATCAAGCCGATGAATTGCCTGTCCCACATGCTGATATATAAATCGAAAATCCGCAGCTACCGGGATTTGCCGCTTCGGTATTTTGAGCTGGGAACGGTCCACCGCCACGAGAAGACGGGCGTGCTGCACGGTTTGATGCGCGTGCGTCAGTTTACCCAGGATGACGCGCATATTCTCTGCGCACCCGAACAGCTCAATTCAGAAATCCGGGCCATTGCCGATTTTGTCAATTACGCAATGGGCATTTTCGGTTTTGAATACGAAGTGGAGCTGAGTACACGCCCTGAACATTCCATCGGCTCCGATGCCGATTGGGAACTGGCCACACGGGCGCTGGAAAACGCCTTGAAGGACAACGGCATCAGCTATGAAGTGAACGAAGGAGACGGAGCTTTTTACGGCCCTAAAATCGACTTCAAGCTCAAAGACGCATTAAAAAGAAAATGGCAGTGCGCGACGATCCAGTGCGATTTTACATTGCCGGAACGTTTTGACCTGAATTACATCGGCGCGGATGGCGAAAAGCACCGTCCTGTCATGCTTCACCGGGTCATTCTTGGGGCGATTGAACGATTCATGGGCGTCCTCATCGAACATTACGCGGGGGCGTTTCCGGTATGGCTGGCTCCCACGCAGTGTGTTTTGCTGACCGTGACGGATAAGCACATTCCTTACGCGCAGACGGTTCACGAACGGCTGATCGAAACAGGAATCCGTTCAGAGAAGTACTTTGATAATGAAAAGCTGGGCTACAAGATCCGTCAGGCGCAGATGCAGAAAGTGCCGTACATGCTGGTGATCGGCGACAAGGAAATGGAAGCCGGGACGGTTTCGCCGCGAGCTCGCGACGGTCAGAACCTCGGCGCGATGCCGGTTGAACAATTCATTGCTTTCGTTCAGGAAATGTGTGAGAAAAAAAGTTAGTGTTTGATTGAACGATTGATTTTCGGGGAGGTGTCATATAGCTAAGGATCTAAAGATCAACAGGGATATAAGCTCAGCCACTGTAAGGGTTATCAACGAAGAAGGACAGCCGTTGGGCGTTATTTCGCTGGAAGAGGCGCTTGGTCATGCAGAAAGAGCCGGAATGGATTTGGTGGAAGTATCCGCAAATGCCAATCCGCCCGTCTGTAAAATCATGGATTACGGGAAATACCGTTACAAGCAGAGCAAGAAATTGCAGGACGCACGAAAAAGCCAGACGGTTATTCACGTGAAGGAAATCCGATTGAGACCCAAAACAGAAGCGCATGACCTGCAGACGAAAATCAAGCATATAAAAAAGTTTCTGGAACAGCAGGATAAAGTAAAAGTATCGATGATGTTCCGGGGTCGGGAGATTGCCTTTACCGAGATCGGCCGGAAACTGATGGATCAGATCAAAGCGGCGTTGGCCGATGAATGCGTTATGGATCAGGAACCGCGGCTGGAAGGCCGGAACATGATCATGATTGTTGCACCCAAAAAATAAAAGAGACTGGAATAAAAAAGAGGTGAAAATATGCCAAAGATGAAAACACACAGAGGGGCTGCCAAACGTTTTTCGGTTACAGCCAGCGGCAAGGTGAAGCGCAGCAAAGCGTTTGCCAGCCACATTCTTACAAAAAAAACAACGAAGCGAAAAAGAAACTTTAGGAAAGCCACGCTGGTGCATTCAGCAAATGAAAGCGCAATTAAAAGGCTCATTCCTTATCTGTAGTCCATAAAGACGTACCGAAGCAGCATGAATTAAGGAGAGTAAAAGAAAATGGCAAGAATCAAGAGAGGCGTCACCGCCCGTAAGAAGAGAAGAAAAATATTAAAAATGGCAAAGGGTTTCTTTGGCTCGCGCAGCCGTCTGCTGAGAACAGCAACGGAAGCCGTCAACAAGGCCATGAGCTATGCCTATCGCGACCGCAGAGGCCGTAAAAGAGAGTTCCGCGCGCTCTGGATCGCCCGCATCAACGCCGCCGCCCGCCTGAACGATATCACCTACAGCCGCCTGATGGACGGCATGAAAAAGGCAAACATCATGCTGGATCGCAAGATTCTGGCCGAACTGGCCGTCAATGATCCGCAGGGGTTCGCCAGGATCGTGGCCACGGCCAAAGGCGAGCAGACTGCATGATTTCGGATATCCTACAGCTGGAAGAAAGCGCTCTTAGCGAACTGGCGGAAGCCAAAACGGAAGAGTCGATTCTGGCTGTGCGAACCAAATATCTTGGCCGCAAAGGGCTCCTCACCGGTCTGTTGAGAAATATCGCACAGGTTCCGGCTGATGAAAAACCCCTCTTCGGCAAGCACTGCAATGAAATCAAGGAGCTTCTGGAGGCTCGCATTGAAGAAGCTCTGAACCGTCAGGCGCAGGGTAAAAAAGAAGCCATTCTGGCAAAAGAAAAAATTGATGTCACCCTGCCCGGAAGGAGCATCCCCCCGGGCAGAGTTCACCCGGTTATTCAAATCCGCCGCGAAATTTGCGACATCTTTGCCTCATTCGGTTTTTCAGTTGTCGAAGGTCCGGAAGTCGAACTGGACTATTACAACTTTGAAGCGCTCAACATTCCCAAAGACCATCCCGCCCGGGACATGCAGGATACCTTCTATATCGAAGACAACATGGTTCTTAGAACCCATACCTCGCCCGTTCAGGTCCGGATTATGGAAAAGGTCCAGCCGCCCGTGCGGATTCTGTCCCCCGGACGTGTTTACCGGCCGGATTCCGATGTGTCCCATACGCCGATGTTTCACCAGATTGAGGGGCTGCTGGTTGATCGAGGCATCAGTTTTGCCGACCTCAAAGGCATCCTGACCGCATTTCTTAAAAAGGTTTTCGGCAGTGATACCGTCCTTCGTTTTCGTCCCAGTTTTTTCCCCTTCACAGAACCGTCGGCTGAAGTCGATATCCGCTGTGTCATGTGCAAGGGCAAAGGATGCCGTGTCTGCGGACAGAGCGGATGGCTGGAAATACTGGGGTCAGGCATGGTCGACCCCGCTGTTTTTAAGAATGTCGGTTACGACACGGAAATCTATTCCGGATTCGCTTTCGGCCTCGGCCTGGAGCGAATCGCCATGCTGAAATACGGCATTTCCGACATACGTCTTTTGTTTGAAAACGACATTCGATTCCTCAAACAGTTTTAGGAGAGCTATGTCTCATGCTCGTCAGTATCAAATGGCTTAAAGATTATATTGATTTCGACTTAACAGCGCAGGAGCTGGCGGACCGTTTAACCATGGCTGGCCTGGAAGTCGATGAAATCAAAACGATCACAACGAAATTTTCCGGTGTTGTGGTCGCTGAAATTTTGTCTGTCGCTCCTCATCCGAAAGCGGACAAGCTTTCCCTGTGCAGTGTCACGGACGGAACCGAAACCTATCCGGTGGTCTGCGGCGCGAAAAATATCAAGGCCGGCGATGTGGTGCCGCTGGCGAAAGTCGGGGCCGTCATCCCCGGCGGATACACAATCAAATCAACCGTCCTGCGCGGCGAGAAATCCGACGGCATGCTCTGCTCGGAAACGGAGCTGGAAATCGGCGATGACGCGTCGGGCATCATGCAGTTGCCTGCCGGCATGACGCCGGGAATACCACTGGAAACAGCCCTGGATCTGGGCGATACGGTTCTGGATGTCAGCATCACGCCCAACCGGTCCGACTGCCTGAGCATGATCGGAATGGCGCGTGAGGTTGCCGCGCTTACCGGCGGAAAAATAAAAATGCCCTCCATTGACATCAAAGAATCAGACGAAGACGTAGGTTCGCTTTCTTCTGTAACGATCGTCGATGCGGATCTGTGCCCGCGATATTCAGCCAGAATGATTAAAAATGTTAAAATTGGAGATTCCCCGGTCTGGATGAAGGTAAGGCTGGAAGCAGCCGGAATGCGCGCGATCAACAATGTTGTGGATGTAACCAACTTCGTCATGCTGGAAATGGGTCAGCCGCTGCATGCCTTTGATTTCCGTTTCCTGGAAGAGGGGCGGATCGTTGTGCGCAAATCGAAAGACGGTGAAGAATTTGTTTCTCTCGATGAAAAAAGCCATATTCTGCCGGCAGACACCGTGCTGATTTGCGACGGCAAAAAACCGGTTGCCATCGGCGGAATCATGGGCGGTCTCAACTCGGAAGTCAAAGAGGATACGCAGGTCATATTCCTGGAGAGCGCCTATTTCAATCCTTCATCCATCCGCCGTTCAGCACGCCGTCTGGCAATGCCGACCGATGCCGCGTTTCGTTTTGAAAGGGGCATTGATCCGGAAGGTGTGATCCGTGCGCTCAACCGTGCGGCTCAATTGATTGCCCTTTTCTCCGGGGGTGCCGTCTGCAAAAATTACATTGATTCATACCCGCAAAAAATACAGGCAGTTCAGAATATTCCCCTGCGTCTGGACAGGATCCGTGAAATCGTCGGCATGGCCATCGCCTCCGAAGATGTGATGCGAATTCTGAAGAGCCTCGATATGACAGTGCTTGATGAAGGCGGTGGGAAATACCTTGTGACCCCCCCGACATTTCGGGTGGACATCGAGCGGGAGATTGACCTCATTGAAGAAGTTGTCCGCCTGTATGGTTATGATTGCGTGCCCGTGACCATCCCGGCCGTGTCTGTCAAAGAGATGGACGTTATACCCCGCCTTGCCCTCGAGGAAAGAATCCGTCAACTGCTCACCGGCAGCGGATATTCGGAAATTATCAATTACAGTTTCACCACGCCCGCCTCCGCAGACGGACTTCTTCTGCCACCGGATGATGAACGTCGACGTTTTGTGGCCATCAAAAATCCACTGACTGAAGATCAATCGATCATGCGCACAACCATGTCCTACGGATTGCTGGAGACCCTGAAGAAGAATATGAACAATGCTTCTTTCAACCTGAAAATATTTGAAATCGGGCGAATCTTTTTCAAACGCGGAGATGGAGATCTGCCGGAAGAAAAGAACATTCTGGCGGGGCTTTTGTCGGGAAAGACCTCGGAAGACCTTTGGGGCTTGAAAGTCAATGTCGATTTTTACGATCTCAAAGGGTGCCTGGAAAATGTCTTTTATGATCTGAAGCTGGAACAGCGCCGGTATCGTGCTGAAATATCAGAGCCTTTTTTACATCCTGGACAATCCTGCAACCTGTACGTAAATGATACAAAAATAGGTTTTATGGGTCAGGTTCATCCGGAAGTTCTCGAGAAAATGGACATTCGGAGTACTACGTATCTATTTGAAATTAATCTTGATGTTCTGGAAAAGCAACTTAGTCCGCGCATTCATTACAAGGAAGTATCCAAATTTCCGGCGGTAACGCGCGACGTTGCATTTGTGGTTCCCGTGACTATGGAAGCGGACAAAATGCTTGAAATTGTTTTAACTCAGAGAGAAGATTTACTTGAAAATGTGGGGATTTTTGATATATACGCTGGCAAAGGCCTTGAGGAGGGGACAAAAAGCCTTGGGTTAAGATTTTCCTATCGCGCCCCCGACAGAACACTGACAGATGCGGAAATCAATTCCATTCATGAGAGAATTGTGAGTAGCACTGTCCGGTTAACGGGTGCAAAGATAAGAGCTTAATAGTTTACATGACGTTAAAAACGGAGGAGAAGAAATGACGAAAATTGATATTATTCAGAATGTTTACGAAAAAC
>CAZXIP010000054.1:0-10152 GCA_964640755.1 uncultured Smithella sp.
TCGCAACCGGGGCACTGCGCCTGTCTGCCGATCGGAAAATCCGCCGGTATGTCCTTCTGACAATGATGACAAACTTTCATGAGCGAAGAAATACAGGCAATGAGGGGACATTGTCAAGAACGTTTCGTTGCCCGGTCCGGGATTCAATAACTCCATCATTAGAGATGAAATTATCGGAGGACTGTGGTATGAAAATACAATATGTTCCTAATCCATCGGAGGTTGCTATGGCGGATAAATCGAAACTCGGCATGGAGTTCCCTGTTCGCTCCATTGAGGTTCCCAAAAACAAAATTGCAGAATTTGCCGCAGCCGTGGCACAGCTGGAAAATATCGATAACGTAAAAGAGATTTACCGGGATATCGACGCGGCAAGGAAAGCCGGCTACGATAATATCCCGATCCCGTTGACTTTTCCAACCTGCTTCCCCTTCTGGACGGGCGGCGGTCTGATGGGCATTGTCAACGGTGTGGGCGCCGATTTGAGCAAGCTGCTGCACTCCGAAGAAGAATATGAATTTTTTGCACCGATCTGCGCAGGGGACGTTATTACCTGTACAATGAAAGTAGCGGAGATGTATGACCGCGGGAAAAAAGAAAGAAAAGGCTGGCACATTCAGGTGACCGTTCTGATAACGGAAGCTTTTAATCAAAAAGGTGAAATGGTGCTCAGGGCACGTACGACGTTTATGGAAAGATAGGATGACAAGATGACGATTAATTTTGATTCGATAGCCGTTGGGGACAGCATGCCGAGTTATACATCGGCGCCCATCACGCGAATGCAGCTTGCGCGTTATGCAGGAGCATCCGGCGACTTTAACCCCCTGCACACGGATGAAACGTTTGCCAGAGCAATCGGTTTGGATTCGGTCATTGCACACGGCATGTTCGTGGCGGGTATCGCAGGTGAAGCCGTCACATCATGGATCGAAAATAAATACCTGAGAAAATTTTCCGTTCACTTCCTGAGCATGACACAGCCGGCCAATCTGGATGATTTTGAAAACACCAGGGATCGGGCGACGGTCACCGTGACCGGCAAAGTAACCGACAAGTATGAAGAAAACGGAGAGAAAAGAATCCGCTGCGAAATCAGCGTCCGCGATGCGCATGGCGGCAGAAAGCTCAAGGGTTTCTTTGTGGCCGCGCTGCCCTGATATCCTCTTCCTCAAAAGGCGCAGCAGGTGATAATATGAAAGCCCGCATACTGGTCATTGATGACGATGCCGTTGCCTGTGAATTCCTGCAGGAAGTTCTCCTGCGTGACGGTTACGACGTCACTGCGTTTACCTCCGCCCTTGACGCCCTGAAACAAGACCTTTCCAAATACGATTTGTTAATGTCCGACATTCGCATGCCCGGGATGGACGGTCTGCAATTCTTAAGTGAAGTTCAGAAAACATGGCCTCAACTTCCCGTTATCCTGATGACGGCTTACGGCTCCCTGGAAACCACCATGGAAGGAATCCGCCTGGGCGCCTGGGATTACATCAGCAAACCTTTTTCCCCTGAAGACTGCCGCACAATCGTCAAAAAAGTCCTGGAGGTGCGGGAACTGCGCGAGCGCCGGCAAGACGGACCTCCGGAAGCCCATGAAGAGGCAAAGCTGATCGGTTCCTCCGCCACGATGGTAGAGTTTTACAAGCAGATAGCGCGTGTCGCAGATTCCCCGGCAAGTGTGCTCATAGAAGGCGAAAGCGGCACGGGAAAGGAACTGACTGCGCGGTCTCTGCATTTCATGTCGTCGCGACGCCAGAAGCCGTTTGTGGTGGTACACTGCGGGGCGATTCCCGACAACCTGCTCGAATCAGAACTTTTCGGCTACGAAAAAGGAGCCTACACCGGAGCAGACCATCAGCATAAGGGTCTGCTCGAATCCGCGCAGGGCGGCACCGTTTTTCTTGATGAGATTACGGAAATGTCAACCGCGCTGCAAAGCAAGTTTCTGCGTTTCATGCAGGATGGCGAGGTGCGCAGAATCGGCGGCCATGACGTCCTGCACGTTGCGGTTCGCGTGGTCGCGGCAGCTAATAAAAACATTGATGACGAAGTAAGCGCGGGCCATTTTCGTCTGGATCTTCTATACCGCTTCATTGTGCGGCTGCGCATCCCTTCTTTGCGGGAACGGAGAGAGGATATTCCCCTGCTGATTGAGGCCATGTTAAAAAAACTGGGCTATCCCGGCGTGCGCGTTTCGAATGAGGCTGTTGAATTACTGATGGCCTACGACTGGCCGGGCAATGTGCGCGAACTGGAAAATGTCCTGCAACAGACCCTTCTGCTCTCACCTTTTGTGGTGATTCTGCCCGATAATCTGCCTGCCCGGTTCCGGAAGAAAAAGGTAGACAGCAAAAACGGCACTGTGCCGGAAATGACGCCGCTTGAGGAAGCGCAAAGGGAGCAGATTGCTCACACCCTCCGGGAAACCTCCTGGAATCAATCCAGGGCCGCCGAAATTCTGGGCATCGACCGAAAAACCCTGCGCATGAAAATCCGCCGCTACGGTCTTCAAGATGAAAAGTGAACGTTTCGGCCCTAACCGGGAACGTTATCGGCCATCCGCAGGCAAAGCGTAACGGTTGTCCCGGCGCCGGGCGTGCTTTGGATATCCCACTCACCTCCATGCGCCTTGATGATATCACGCACAATGGCCAGTCCGAGGCCGCGCATGCCTTCATCCTTGTGTGAGCTGAAGAACGGCTCGCATACCTTTTGCAGAAGATCAGCCGCAATGCCCTTTCCGTTGTCGGTTATGGATATTTTGATATTACCGGCTGTACGGTCATCTTCGGCAATGATGCTGATTCTTCCTCCGTCCGGCATGGCATCAATGGAATTTTGAATAATGTTCAAGAGTGCTGTCTGAATCCTGTAACGATCAACGTATAAAGATTCCGTCGACCGGTCAATGTGAGCTTCAATGGTTATATGATTTTTTTGGATTAACGGTTCAACCAGTGGAAGTGTATCGTTTAATATCGTCTGGACAGTCATCAACTCAAAATTAGGTTCGGGAAGACGTGTTGCTTTACGGATATTTTGAATAACATTGTCGAGTCTTCGGGTCTGTTCGACAATCAAATTTAGCTTGTGTGCCACATCGGGCGGCCAGCCTTCCCGCTCCAGCATCAATTGGGCAAGTCCCGCGATGGAATGAAGCGGCGTTCCCAGATCATGTGCGAGGTTCGCCGTTAAATGACCCAGGGCTGTTAATTGCTGTAGATCATCAACCTGTTTCTGGAGATGAACCACTTTGAGCGTTTCTTCGCGCACCCGATCGGATAAACTGTTCGTCAAATCAAGATTTCTGGCCATGACATTCTGAATTTCGCCGGCCATTTGATTGAAATGATTTGCCAGGTGTCCCCATTCATCCTCCCGAATGATGGGTATGCGCTCCACGTATCGTCCTTTCCGAAATTCATCAATGGTTTCAATAATCAGTTTGAGCGGCCTGCCGATCATCCAGCCATAACTCACTCCCAGAAGCAAAAGGATTGCCAGCAACAATCCGGCGCTGGTGAAAAGAAGCAGGAACCGGGCACTGTTCATAATTTCGGCGTTCGCACGCGAAAAAGCAATGATGCCCACAACAATGCGGGAATCCTTGGCCTCGCCTGAAACGGGATAGAGTAAACCCGTTGAAGGTCCGGCTTCTGTTTCCAATTTAACATAACGGGATTTTCCCTTGACGCTGACCTCGGCCACCATCTTATCCGGCCATTCATATTGAACACGGCTGGCTCCGGCAACATAATCAACATGATGGCGGCGTGTGTCAAAAATATCGATTCTGGCCAGGCGAACATCCGTCTGAATATGATCTTGCAGGGCGGAATCGAGGGCGGCAATGCCCCGTTTCGTTGGAAAGTGCTGATAGAACGTACTGACCGTTTCGGCAACATTCTCCAGTCGTTTCACCTGTTGATCGACCAGGAGTCTGTCCAGAACCGTCAGTTGTATGATACCCCAGACGGCCATGGCAATGGCAAGCCCCGCCACGGTCAACACAACAAGTCTGATCCGTACAGTCAAATTACTGTTGTAAGCAATAAATTTTGCCAATAGGTTTTTCAGCATGATAAGATAACGTATAACAGAATGTAATAAATTACACTATGATGAGTTTGTTCTACGTAGCGTCGTTTATCCATAGTTCAGCGTGAAAAAAAAGGGATGAGTGAAAACTCATCCCTTTTTGGGCATTTCATAAGTTTCTATAACTTATTTTGCGGCCGGAGCTTCCGGAGCTGCTGCAGGAGCTGCTTCTACAGCCTTCTTTGCCTTCTTTGCTTTCTTTGCCTTTTTTGCCTTCTTGGCTTTCTTTGCTTTTTTGGCTACTGCCTTGTCATCAGCCGGAGCTGCTGTGTCAGCGGCTACTGCCTTGTCGGCTGCTGTTGCTGCTTTTTCGACTGCCTTGTCGGCTGCTTTGTCAACTGCCTTATCGGCTGCTACTGCTGCTTTGCCGGCTACTTTGTCAGTAACCTTATCAGCTGCGACTGCGGTCATGCTCAATGCGAAAACTAATGTTACAACTAACAATACTAAACGCTTCATCTGAAATCCTCCTTGTTAATAGTTCTTTGATAACCCCTTAAATGGTTTTAAGGAACTTCACCTATAGAAAGGCACCCTGCACGTTACTTCGCAGTGGATGCTGGTTTCTCATTTATCTGCTTTGTTCCATTACTGCCTGAATTTTTTCCTGTTTTTGGTTTGGCAACTCTGGACGCTGTCAACTTTCCGTCTTTGATGCTGTAGTCAATTGTCACGGAATCGTTCACCGTGATATTCTGCACTGGATTTTCGAGCGCGAACTCCATAACTTCTATATTCCCTTTAATGCGTCGTGCGATCTTGATGGCTGTGTCGGATATTTCTACGACCTTGCCTCTGGCGTTCATCTTAGGTGCTTTGACGTTAGTGGATTTCAATACAACACCCTGGCTTGACTGTTCAACAGGCTTGTCAGCGGCAAAAGCAAGTGCTGCCAAAAGACAAAGAATTCCTGTGATGCAAACCAACGTTTTTTTTCTCAATAAAAATCCCCCGATCATTCCTGCCCCTCATATAGCATCGAACATGCCAATTGCATAACCGGGCTGCTGACCGACTAAATTCATGATATTACTTTTTAAATATTGAATCCTATTTTCCTGACATTTTTCAGGGCTTAGATAAAAGGGGAATAACTCCCCAATCGCTGGAGAATAATGCATCAATGATCTTGGCATTAACTGACTGCGGGCGGGCTAAGCGGTCAGGCGGCGGTAAATCCAGCAGTGCAGATAAAAGAAAAACGCATCATTCCCGCCCATGCTCAGCAGTTTTCCGGCAATATCCCGGACATCTTTCTGGCGGGTCACTTTATGATCGGCCAGGTAGATGCTTAAGAGGCCGCGGGTAACTAACCGGTGAAATTTTGCGTCGGGCAGACACGTTACGCTAGCCTGCGCCTGATGATAAAAATAACCAATACGCTCGGCCATTATTTCTTTGTTTTCATAATATGAGCAGAAATTTAAGTCCTGGACACTACGATCCTCCTCCTGATCAATCAGATAATCCAGAAGGATGTGCAATCCCTGAACCCAGGGGAAATAAGCGTTTTTAATTTTACCAATCAGCGCTGCGGATGTTGACGGATTGAACAGTTGTGAAACAATGCAAAAAATCCCGAGTGTTGATCCGGCGCACGCGGCAAATTCATACCACGCCATGGGTGGCAGGTATTTTGCGCGGCCGGCAAACCACGCCTGCAGGCGCGACAGGCGTTCTTCTTTCCGAACATGCTTGTGCACCTGCAAATCAACATATAATCCTGCAAGCTCCCGGAGGGATGCTGCACCAAGATGATAGCCGGGAAGACCGCTTAGGACTTTCCTGCATGTCTGCGTCAACGCACTCAAATATCCGCCGTCGTCCTGTTCCCGCCTGAAACGGTAATAGGCGCTCGGCGGCATATCCGGCGACAGGGCCTGCAGCATGGATTCGTGCAGCGCGCGGAAATCTTCGGGGTCCTGCGATGTGCTGCGGTCGCAGAGATTGTCCAGATAGTCGCTGATAGTCTGATACGCAACGATAAAATCAATCGCGTCCTTGTAATGAACACCGGCCAGCAGGCCGTAAAGAGCGCCGCCTTCGCAGTGAAACGTTTTCGTTGCAATGCTTCCCAGCGCCTGTTTGCGCAATTCCGGATCGGGAATCTGCCCGGCCCTATCTTTCCACTGACGCAAATAAAAATGAGTGAGCGGCTGCACTTTAAAAATCATTTTTGTTGTCAGGGATATAAAGTTGGTTGGTACCTGCAAATCCTTCTCCTTGACGTTGATCCATGTATGAGTAAATCTTTAGCACAGGCCGTTCCCTAGCACAAGACCACGCAAATTGATCAATTGACCGGCCACTCTGATTTATGATAGCTGTCAAATCCATGGTGAAGCAATGAACAAACTAATCATTGACGCTGATGTCATTGTCATCGGCGGTGGCGCGGCAGGCATGATGGCTGCGGGTCACGCCGCCGAGCTGGGCGCACGCGTGCTGCTTCTTGAAAAAACGGACCACTGTGGAAAAAAGATCCTGATTAGCGGCAAGACACGGTGCAACCTGACCAACACCGCTGACATCAAAAATTTCATTGCCATGTATGGGGCAAACGGCCGCTTTTTGCACGGCGCCTTTGCCCGCTTCTTCCGTCCGGAGCTGCTTTCCTTTCTGGGGAAATACGGCCTGGACACCAAAGCAGAACGCGGCGGCAGAGTGTTTCCCGTTTCCGACGATGCCCGCGACGTGGTTCGGGTTTTTCAAAAATATCTGGCCGACTATAGCGTGCGCATCGTTTACAGCGCACGGGTTAGTTCAGTGAGCCTTGATCAGAACTCACGCTTTGCTGTTGGGACAGTATCCGGTCGATATCTTTCCCGGGCCGTCATTATTGCTACCGGCGGTGCATCCTGGCCGGATACAGGTTCAACCGGCGACGGCTACACCGTCAGTGCGTCGCTTGGCCACACAATCGTCGCACCCAAACCGGCCCTGGTTCCCCTGGTTGTCCGCGAGCAAACCCTTGCCCGATCCATGCAGGGCGTATCTTTGCGCAATGTCCGCGCCACCGTTTTTCAGGGGACCGCAGCGAGTGTGGATGCCTCTCGTACACCGGATTGCGACTATGGCCGCGGCGAAAAGAAAACTCCCCGGCCGCCTGTCCTGGAAAGCCGGTTTGGTGAAATGCTCTTTACTCATTTCGGCCTGGGCGGACCGATCATCCTCCTCATGAGCCTGGCAGTGGTGGAAGCCCTGGAAAAAGGCCCCGTCTCGATCCTGATCGATTTGAAGCCCGCCTTGACCAAAGAGCAGCTTCGAAAGCGGTTGCAATCGGATTTAAATAAATTCAGTAAAAGAAAAATCACGGGCGTCATGAAAGACTACCTGCCGGCAAAAATGATCGAACCGGTAATCGCCCTTGCCGGTGTGGACACGGAAAAGCTCGCTCATCAGGTCAGCGCCGTCGAGCGGGATAGAATCATTGATTTGTTCAAAGCCCTGCGTTTCAACGTCAAGGCGCCACTGCCACTTGCCAGAGCGATTGTGACGGCAGGCGGCGTCGCACTTGATGAAATTGACCCGCGCACGTTGTCATCAAAAATAGTGACGGGCCTTTATTTTTGTGGAGAGGTGATAGATCTTGATGCCGATACCGGCGGCTACAATCTGCAGGCGGCGTTCTCGACGGGATACGTAGCAGGCGAAAGCGCAGCAGGTTTTGCACGATCTCTCCCCCTTGCCTGAAAGGGCTGCAACATTGGCCCCCCAAAAAATAGAAGGCCGATACAAATACATGAAACGATGCACATGATCGAAAACGAAAGTCATTGCATTTTCTAGAAAAACCCCTTGACTTGGGCAATTCTCTGTTCCTATATTTATGGAACAAAAAAAGAATTTCCACCAGGAAGGCCATGACCGATCAGGCGTCAGACGACAGCAGTCGGGATCAGATCCTCTCTCTTGAAGCAGACATAAGGAAATCCATGGAAGACGGATTTCCGCTTCTGAAATTTAACCACAATCTCGAAAGTCATTTTCTTACCTACAATCTGGATGCCCGCAGGAAATTTTTTTTCGTCATGACGATCATTGCCTTATTCATGTACAACCTGTTTCTCGTTACAGACCGGGAGATGTTTCCGGACATGTACAGAACCGCCTGGCAAATCAGGTTAGGCATCGTCACCCCCTGCATGGTCATTATCCTGGCCCTGCTCCATTATCGCGTTTTTATTCGTTGCATCGATTTCATGGCCGATTTTCTCATTGTTCTGAGCGCATCGAGCATCATTATGATTCTGTATTTCAGCCATCATCCCAATGTTGTCCATTACCACACCGGTGTTATCCTGATCATTATGTTCGGTAATATTGTCGTTCGTCTCCGATTCTGGCACGCTTTAGCCGTTTCTTCGTTCATCTTCCTGCTTTACGTCGTGACGGTACCCGGAATCACATCCATGGCGCCGCCGGTCATGATCAACAGCAGCGTTGTCCTGTTTTCCGCCATCATTATCAGTCTGATCGCCAATTATCAGATCGAAAGCGCTTTGCGGTGGAACTATCTTCGCAATCTTTTGAAGGAGATTGAAACGATTCGCCTCGAAAAGGCCAAGACGGAACTGGAGCTCATATCTTCGCTGGACGTACTGACAGGACTGGCCAACCGGCGGAGCTTCGACACTTTCCTGGATACGGAATGGCAAATGGGCACCCAGTACCGGACTCCGCTTTCTCTGCTTTTTTTAGATGTTGACGACTTCAAATCCTACAATGATCACTATGGCCATCAGGCAGGGGATGTCTGCCTGCGGAAGATCGCGGAGGTGCTCAAAAGTTGCATCCAACGTCCCCGAGATCTGTGTGCAAGGTACGGAGGAGAAGAATTCGTCGTTCTCCTTCCCAATACGGATGAAAAAAGCGCCCTTCAGATAGCGGAAAAACTCCGAAACAACATCGAGCTGGAAAATATTCCTCATCAGCATTCCCGTGTCGGCCCTTATGTGACGGCCAGTGTCGGGATAGCCACCATGATACCGCAAAAGACCCTAACACCGCAGCAGCTGGTCGAACTCGCTGACAGAGCACTTTACAGAGCAAAAGATCTGGGCAGAAATAAGGTCCAGGCAATGGATGACGAGAATCATTCCAACTGATGTGTCAATACGGTCGTAAGTGTGTCGTCAGAGGGAGTGTTCTTGACAGCACGTTTAAAGACGATCACGAATCATGACGTGCTTCCTGACCTGTTGTTTTCCCCGCTTTCCAATTCATGTACAGTTTAGATCCGTAATAATGGCGCATTTCCCTCTTTTAAAAAATACGAAAGGTGCTATCATTATATTTAAATCATCGAAGAAACGAACTTCGCATATTAATTCTTTGTTTAAAAGAAAGGAGTGGGAAGAATGTCAGATAAAACTAACATAGCAACAGAAAAGTTTTTGAGTGGATACAACTGAGCACAATCGATATTATACGCTTTCCGTGAAGAAAGCGACATACCAGAGGAAACAGCCCTGAAGATCACATGTGGTCTGGGCGCAGGCATGGGGCGAAAAGAGGAAGTCTGTGGTGCTGTAACTGGTGGTATCCTCGTCCTGGGATTGCGGCATGGCAGAGGGAGCAAAGACGATCGATCAGCCATGGTACTGACCTACCGGAAAACAAGGGAACTCATGGACGAATTTGCCAAGAAACATGGCACGTTTATTTGCCGTAAATTGCTGAATGGTTGTGAGTTGACAGCAGAAGAAGGGCAGAAATACTTCAAGGAAAATGATTTATTGAACAAGATATGCACTCCTTGCGTTCAGAGTGTGGTAGAGATTCTTGAGAACATGACCTGACATAGTCAAACCCATCACTTCTGCGGACGGGAAAAGGATGACATTATGATTTGTTACTGTTTTGAATATACCGAATTGGATATAAGAAAGGAAAAGAATATATTGTCCGGGATGGCGACATGATTACGTTTCGATTCAATGTCGAATACCAATTCTAACTCATTTCAAACTCGTTTGATTATATGCGCAAGCGGGTGCGGCACCCGTGAGGTCGAACCATTCAGGCGAGCCATCAGGAACGCCGCTGAAG
>CAZXIP010000055.1:0-10003 GCA_964640755.1 uncultured Smithella sp.
GGATGAACATGGTGTTTCCTATACGGCAAAGATGAAAAAAATACAACCCCCATAAAAAATCATTTTAATGAAGGAGACCAGGAGGGCATGACCAGGTGGCTTGCACTCTCGAAGAGAACCCGTGTTTTCATGCCGTTGGCATTCATGATGTAAATACGGCTTCTGCCGCCCTGACGGGAACTGAAAACAATCTGTCTGCCGGACGGGGACCAGGACGGGTATTCATTGTCTGCATTGTCAGAGGTCATCTGCATCAGGTTGCCCCCTCCTTCATCAACGGTGAAGATCTGATATCTTCCGCCGGCAAGACCCTCATACGCAATTTTACCGCCGCGGGGAGACCAGGAAGGAGAGGTGTTATATTTCCCGTGAAAGGTGATTCTTCTTTCACCGCTACCATCTGCATTCATGACAAAGATTTGCGGCGACCCGGAACGGTTCGATACAAATGCGATTTTTTGGCCGTCGGGTGACCAGGTCGGAGAAACGTCAATGGAATAGCTGTTGGTCAGGCGTTTGATCTGCATGGAGCCGATATCCAGGACATAAATATCCTCGTTGCCGTCTTTGCTCAGCGTCAGCAGAAGTTTTCTGCTGTCCGGCGAGAAGGAACCACATAGATTCAGGCCCTCGAATGAAGCAACGGCTCTTTCACTGCCGGTTTTCAAATTACGCAGATAAACCTGCGGCCGTCCGTTTTTGTACGATGTAAAGGCAAGATATTGACCGTCCGGCGACCAGCGGGGCGATGTAACAATGCTCTGATGACCTGTCAGGTTGTTCATGCCCGATGCATCGTAGTTCATCGCGTAAATATCAGAACCGGATTTCCTTTTAATGATAAAAGCAACTTTTGTATTAAAATCTCCCGCATCGCCTGTCAACGCAATCAGGATATCGCGGGCAATGGCAAGCGCGATGGGTTTTGTTTCGCCGCCCGGGTTTGCATATCTTTTATTAAAAAGCATTTCGCCCCGTGCAACATCATACAGGCGGGCCTCTGCAAGCATGTCTTTTCCTTGAGTCAGGTCACCCCTCACCAGGAAATCCGCTCCGATGGCCGTCCATTCCTGAAAACGGATTTTTTCCGGGTACCCCGGTTCAACGCCTTCGAGGAAACTTCTTTTGTCCAGGATTTTAAAGAGCCCCGTCATATCGAGATAGTTTTTGATTTCATCGGCAATCACGGAATTAGTGCCCGAAGATGCAGATACCGCCGTTTTTTTATTTTGAAAATCACAAATCGCAATGGGGAATTGTTGAAAGCCCGGCGCATCAATATCAATATACACTTTGGCCACGGCGTTGCCGCGGGTGCCGCAGATCGTAAAGAAGACCAGAAGAATTAATATTTTAACAATATTTTTTTTGTCCATAAATATTCATCATCCATCATTGAATTTGTTTAGCGAAAGTCCTCGGAGTGAAACCGGATGCCAAAATCGATAAAACTCTCGTTTATCCATCCGGCAAGCGGAGGGAAGGGTGCGGATTTCTTTACCGCGCGCATGGCGGATTCATCAAAATAGGTGTTGCCGGAACGTTTTTCAAAATCGATGTATTCCAGTGCTCCGCTCCGCGCTATTCTTACCTCGATAATGGTTTCTATTTTGTTTTTCGGCATCATCGTGGGCGGTAAGGTCCAGTTCTTTTTGATTCTGGCCCAGACGAAGCGGCTATACTCGTCTATCTTAGACGAATTGGCAGACGACGATGCCGTGCCCATACGTGCATTTGATGATCCGTACGGAACACCCGGCGTTTCGCCGGTTCCGGTTTTGGCGAGTTCTTTTCGGCGCAGGGCATCGATTTTCTTCTGGACAGCCGCTTTAGAAAACTCTTGTTGGCGGATCGCATCAATTTTCTTCTGGAGATCCGCCTGCCTGATATCTTTGCTCTTATCTGTAATAATATCCTTAACCGTGTCTTTCACGGGGTCTTTTTTTTTAATCAGCCCGACATCTGAAGGGGATTCCACCTTCCGCTTCAGAATGACGGGAGGTTCAGGAGCGGGAGGCTGAAAAATGTCTTTCGTTATAGAAGTCCCCTTTGGTGGCTGCAGAATTTCAGGGCCCACTAGCGCGACGGAATAGGGGGCGCCGAAGGTTAACTGCTTTGATGTTCCGGGCACGGTGATGATGATGGCGGCAATCGCAATCAGGTGAAGAAGCAGTGAGGCGAAAAGCATTTGGTAGGGGCTGCCGGTATTGCCGAAGGAACTTTTATGGAACAGCCGGGAGGTCATTTCATGTCCTCAGGCGGTTCCGTAATCATTCCCAGTTTGTCAACACCCGCTTTGCGTATTTCCGACATGACTTCAACCACAAAACCATAAGAAACATTTTTATCGGCCCGCAGGAAAATCTCGCGGTCAACCCGCTGTTCAAAAATAGCGGCAAGTTTTGTGTTGAGATCCTGCAGAGACATCCGGGTTTTGTTCAGGAAAATTTCCTTGTTTTCGTTAATGCTCAGAATCAGTTTTTCTTCCGCGAGATCTACCGTTTTTGACTTGACGCGAGGCAGGTTGACATCGATCCCCATGGAAAGCATCGGCGCGGTCACCATGAAAATGATGAGCAGCACAAGCATGACGTCAACGAGCGGAGTGACATTGATGTCCGCCATGGATTTATTTTCCGAATGTCTTCTGCGTGCATGTCGCATGATGTTATATCCTGAACAAGCTTATTTGCTGATAAGATGGCGCTCGACGATGTTCAAGAATTCGTCGGCAAAATTATCCATTTCCTGCACCATCGTTTTGGACTTGTTTAAAAAGTAATTATAGAAAATGACGGCCGGGATGGCCGCGGCCAGACCTGCCGCTGTTGCAATCAGTGCTTCCGAGATCCCGGGAGCTACGACGGCCAGTGTTGCCGAACCGCGGGCGCCAATTGCTTTGAAGGTTTCCATGATTCCCCAGACCGTTCCGAATAACCCGATGAAGGGACTGGCAGAGCCGGTTGTGGCCAGAAATCCGAGGGAGCTTTCAAGTTTGGTCATTTCCGTATTGGATGCCCTGTTCAGTGCCCTCTGTACATTATCGATGGAAGAGAGACTGATTTCTTCGGGGCGGGCCGCGTCTTTGGATACCTTGTTCATTTTGCTCAATTCCGCATAACCGACACGAAAAACTTCCGCCGTTGTCGAGTGGGGATATTTTTTGGCTGCCGGCACGACCTCTGAAAGTTTATTGCTGCGCTGATAATCGGAATCAAAATCTTCGTTCTCTTTTCTGATTTTTCGATAATAGCGGAATTTCAGAAAAATGATGGTCCAGGAAATGATGGAGAAAATGAGCAGGAGCAGTAAAACAAACTGGACCATAAACCCTGCATCTGCAATCATGCCTAAAAGGGAACCGTGAAAATTACCTCCAATGTCTAAAGATCCAATATCTTTCACTTTGTTATCTCCAGAAATGATTTGAAATTTGGTGTAACCTAAAGGAAAATAATGTCATTGTCAATACATCTTTTTGTCCGGACGTCAAAGGTCTTCCGGCGTAAAGGCTGTGATGTCGTCAATTTGCATTGTATCGGCCAGCAGCATCATGATCCGGTCGATGCCGAGTGCGATCCCGGCGCTGGGCGGCAGATTTTCCAGGGCGGTCAGAAATTTTTCCGGCAGGGGATAGCAGTGCCAGTTTTTGGCGGCCCTTGTCCCGGATGCTTTTTCAAAGCGACTTCTTTGTTCGGCTGCGTCGGTCAGTTCGGAGAACCCGTTGGCGAGTTCCAGTCCACCGATGTAAAGTTCAAATCGTTCTGCCACCGATGGGTCGCTCTTTTTGATTCTTGCCAGAGCCGCCAGTTCGGCCGGGTAATCATAAAGGAATGTCGGCCGGCTGATTCCGAGGCGGGGTTCTATGTATTGAACAAGTGTTTCATCAAAAATGTTCCGGTTCATTGCTTCGGACAGATTCACAGGGGAGTATCGGGCAAAGGCATCTGCCACGGTGATTCTTTCCCATGGTGTTGCCAGATTGATTTTTTTGTTTTGCCATGTGATGTCCCGGTGGTATCCCACATTCACGAAAGCGGCCAGAAGCATGGCTTCACACTGATTCATCAGATCATGATAATCGAATTGTACAACATACCATTCCAGCATGGTGAACTCCGGCAAATGCTTTCCGCCTCGTTCGTCGGCCCGGAAACATTTGCAGATTTGAAAAATCCTGGGGTAGCCTGCGGCCAGAAGACGCTTCATGCAGAGTTCGGGGGAGGTTTGTAAAAACCAGCTGACCGAGGGGATGGCTTCAATATGTTCTTCCGGAGCGGGTCCGGGTATCCGGACAGGTGTTTCGATTTCCAGAAATTCCTGTTCGTTGAAGAAATGCCGGATGTTTTGCATGAATCTGGCGCGAAGGCGGAGGTCCTGCGATTTGCGAGCCAGATAGAACTGATCATCAGGATAAGATGTGTTCATTTTTATACAGCTTTTCAAAATAATTCAGAGGCAAGGCGCGCGAAGCAAGAGGAGCGAGACGGTTTTCTTCATACGTCGCGGGGACGATGGCTGAAGCGTCATGCAGCATATGGATATTTTGGAAAGCCGCTAGCCTTTGACGCGTGTCAGATATTCTCCCGTTCGTGTGTCAATACGGATTTTTTCTCCCTCGGAAACAAATGTCGGCACCAGAATGGTCGCTCCTGTTTGAACTTTGACCGGTTTGGTTGCGCCGGATACTGTGTCACCCTTGGCCCAGGGCTCGGCTTCCGTAACAAACAGCTCGACAAAATTGGGCAGGCTGATGCCGATGGGCCGGTCTTCAAACAGCAGGATTTCGACTTCGATATTGTCAGTCATGTAATTGACTGCCTCATCGACCTGTGTTTCCGTCAGATAGACCTGTTCGTAATTTTCATTGTCCATGAAACAGTATTTGTCGCCCTCTTTGTAGAGGTACTGCATTTTCTTTTCACGCAGGTCGGCCGGTTCAAAGTTGTCCACGGAACGGAAGGTTCTTTCAAACTGGTTGCCGTTGATCATGTTTTTGAGCTTGGTGCGGTACAGGGCCTGTCCCTTGCCGGGTTTTACAAAATTGAATTCGGTGATTACATAGGGATCTCCGTCTATTTTCAGGCGCAGCCCTTTTCTTAAATCGCTGGCGGTATACATAAAAATTCATTCTCCTTCATTACTGGCAATCTATTAATTTAGTTTAAATTATTTGTGTTCTTCCTAATCTAATTATTAAAAATTGTCAAAAAAATCTTGATGTTTCCGTAAATCATTTTCCAGCGATCCGGACAGGGCCAGAATGGGAACTTTTCCCGAACGGCCCGGGAGGTCGGCAACGTATTGAGGCATCGCCAGGCCGGAACAATTTTTACGGAGTTTTTCCATCATTTTCAGCCCGGAAACCATTTCTGTGCGGAAATGGCTGCAGCCTTTCACCGGTTCGCAGTGAAAAAGGTAATAAGGACGGACAGATATCTTTTGCAGCCCGTATAAAAGGCTACGCATGGTGTCTTCTTTGTCATTCACTCCTTTCAGTAGTACGGACTGATTGGAGACGGGAATGCCGGCTTCCTGCAGCATATTGCAGGCACGTTCGGCATCCGGCGTGATTTCCGATGGATGGTTGAACTGTGTGTTGAACCAGAGGGGTCTGTATCGTTTTAGTATGTGGCAGAGTTCTTTCGTGATGCGCATGGGCATGACGGCAGGCGCGCGGCTTCCGACGCGCAGTACCTCCAGATGCGGTATGGCCGCAAAAGATGACAGTATCATGTCCATCTGATCATCATCATACGTCAGCGGGTCGCCGCCGGATAAAATTACCTCGCGAATTCCAGGCGAATCCGCCACATATTGGACCATTTTCCCCAAACGGCTCTTCAATGTGGATGTTTCCTTTCTTCCCCAGAAGCGTTTGCGGTTGCAGTGCCGGCAGTATGTGGCGCAGGTACGGGTGACGATGGCCAAAACGCGGTCAGGATAGCGTTGGATCATCTTAGGTACCGGCATCGAGCAATCCTCATTCAGCGGATCATCCGAACAGTGTGATGAACCGGAAACTTCCTGCTCGTCAGGGATGCACTGCAAGGCCAGCGGGTTGTTTTCATCCTCCTGTTCAATCAATGACAAAAAGTAGGGTGTGATCGCCATCGGATAGGTACAGAGCACGCGGCGCAGTTTTTCCGGCCTGGGCATCAGCCTTTCGGTCATTCCGGCCAGCTCTTTTATGGATGTGACACGGTTTTGAAACTGCCAGTGCCAGTTTTTCCAGTCTTTTTCAGAGGCATTACGACAGTGAGAAAGGATGTTTTTTTTATTCATAAAATTTCAAACCATTTGCGGCAAGTTGCGTATCACAATTTTATGTTCATGAAAAGGAAATCCATCCTTTTCCGGGGTAAAAAATGAGGGGAAATCATGCTCTGATCGTGATATGTTGAAAAGAAAAAAACCGGAGCCGGGAGAGTATCCGTTGTCATCTATCCAGCAGCGCAAAGAACGAGTGGCGATGTTGTCGGTTGCGTCCAATTCCACATTGGTGGTCTTTAAAATCATTGTCGGCACGCTGATCGGCTCGGTTTCCATCATTTCGGAAGCCATTCATTCGGGCATGGATCTGCTGGCTTCGGTCATTGCCATGTTTTCGGTCAAGAAATCGCACCTCCCCGCCGACGATGTTCACCCTTTCGGTCACGGCAAATTTGAAAGCATTTCTGGTCTGTTTGAAGCCGTTTTGATTTTCATAGCGGCCTTCTGGATTATTTTTGAGGCACTTAAGAAAATGGCCTCGGCGCAGTCAGTAGAATCACCTGGCTGGGGTGTCGCCGTGATGTTTCTTTCTGCCGGCCTTAATTTTTTTGTATCCCAAAGACTTTTTGCGGTCGGAAAGGAAGCTGATTCCATTGCCCTCACCGCTGATGCCTGGCATTTACGAACCGATGTCTTTACTTCCGTAGGTGTTATGGTCAGTCTGGGCATTATCTGGATCAGTCACTTCTTTTTTGATGATCCCCGCATTCACTGGCTGGATCCGGTGGCGGCAATATTTGTGGCAGTGTTTATTCTGAAAGCGGCCTATGATTTAACGGCACAGGCATTGGGCGACCTTATGGATGTGAAGTTGCCGCCGGACGAAGAGGATTGGATTCGCAGCGTGATTGTCGGACATAAACCAGAGATTCATGGTTATCATCAATTAAGAACGAGAAAAGCCGGCAATTTCCGCTTTATCGAATTTCATATCAAAGTTGATCCGCATATGACGGTGGAAACGTCCCACGGCATTTCCCGTCAGCTCAAGTTTCAAATCATGAAAAAAATTTCTAACTCGACAGTTACCATTCACATCGAACCCTGCGACGGTAAATGCACGGACATTTGTCTTTCCGGTTGTCTGCTGCCCGAAGACCGGAGAATGCAGTTATCCATTTAAAAACTATTTTCCCTTGAAGAGATAACGTTCAAAAAAGCGGTTGTAAGTTGTCCATTCGGAATCCGCATTGGCGTTATCTGCTTCGACAAAACTTTGAAAGGCATTGAGCTTGGCATCCAGGTCGTCTATAAAATGAATGACCAGCGCCTCCATGGTTTTCGGACGTTTGGGAGAACCGTATTCGAATTCGCCATGGTGGCTCAGAATAATATGGCGCAGCGCGAGAGCGGTCTGCGGAGGGAAATCAGGGATCGCCTCGATCTTTTTGTTGATCATTTCCACGCCCATGACCAGATGGCCGATCATGCGGCCTTCGTCGCTGTATGCAATGAAACTGTCATAAGAGAATTCATAAATTTTACCGATGTCGTGCAGGATTCCGCCGGTGATCAGCAGGTCTCTGTTTAATTGCGGGTAATGATCCGCAGTCTTGTCCAGCAGCCGCACAACGGAAAGTGTATGTTCAAGCAGGCCGCCCAGGTAAATGTGGTGAAAACCCTTGGCTGCCGGCGCCCGCTTGAAAAGATCAGCCGTCTTTTCATCATGAAAGAATGCGGCAAGCAGCTTTTTTAAGGGTTCAGATGAAAGAGCATCAATGTATGCGAGAAGATCCTGAAACATCGACTGCGTGTCCATCTTGCTTACCGGCAGATAATCCGCCGGGTTTATGTTTTCCGGAGCGCAGGGTTTAATATTGACGATGGAGACCTGAAGGGCATTGCGGTAGCTTTGCACCCTTCCTTCAATATAAATAATGTCGCCTTTTTTAAAGATTTGATCCATGTCCGCAGCATTATCCCAGACCTTGCCGTCCATTTCGCCCGTCTTGTCTTTCAGACGGACATTCAGGTAGGCTGACCCTTTCTGGGAAAAGGCCATGCTTTTTTCTGCGACTAAAAATGTAGAACCAATTTTATCGCCCTGCTTGATGTCCTGAAGATAAATGTCTTTGGTTTTCAAAAGAACCGCCTTTCTGATGAAATCGTATTTAAAGCTTTTCTCTCAATACACGGTGGTCTCCCACACGTACTGTCAGCTTACTGGTGTCAAAATATTCCATGAGCGGAATAATGTATTTCCGGGAGAGTCCGGTCAGCTCCTTGAATGTGGCAGGTGTCACCTGACCGTCCAGAACAAGCTTTGCTTTGTAATCTTCGCGCAGCTTTTCCAGTACAGTATTTGCAAAGCAAAGGTCTTCATTGATCTTGATAAGCTCGCCGTCTTTCAGCATCAGCTTGATGATGTTTTGCGCCTTCACTTTCCGGTCTTTAAAGCTGTTAATGACATCAGACAGAGAAGGAGGCGTCAGTCCGGCCTTAACATATGTGGAGGCAATGGATTGATGCAAGGCATCCTCTTCACCGGCCAGCAGTACCTGATGGGTTGCCAGCCGGACATTGTCTTTGTTGATGACGATGTTTTCTTTTTTCCCCAGGCTCACCAGCACCATATTGAAGAGTTTAACGGACACTGTTGAGGCCAGTGCCGCTTTGAGCTCTTCCTTGGAAATACCTTCTTTTAATGGATTCTTCCTGTGATAATCCGTGAGGCTCTTAAGAATCAGTTCTTCCATCTGAGCGTATAAATGAACGGAAAGAACCGTGGTGTCGTCACTTGAAAGCAGGATGGCCTGGTGGCTGGAAAGTAATTTTTCCAGCGCTTCCCTGATTTTTTTCGCATGAACGCCCAGCCGAAAAGAAAGTGGCCGGATAGGAATGCCTGCAAAACCGGCCCGTTCCAGTAGAACCATGATTTTGTCAGGTAATGTGCCGTCAAGCAGCGTGCGAAAATCAGAGAGGGTTTTTTTCTGGTTTCTTTTATGCTTGCCCGGCAGTGGATCGAGAATAATACCGCCGCCGATAGTGGTTACAGGTGAGTAGCTGCGCAGCACGAAATGATCGCCCGTCACAACGACATCTTCATTGGCCAGAATCAGCTGGGCGAAAGTGGTTTCGCCGGGAGACAGTTCATCCGCGTCCATGAGGACGATTCTTGTCATAATTTCCACCGTACCGGTGTGCAGGCGCACCAGCGCCCGGTTTTTCAGCTTCCGGGTATTGGTTGCCAGGTATTCGAAAAAAACGTCAAGCCTTTGTGTGGGCCAGACTGTTCCGGGTCGTACGAGAACGTTGCCCCGTTCGAGTGTTGATTTTTCAATCCCCTGCAGGTTGATGGCGGTCCGCTGCCCGGAGAAGGATTCTTCCACAGGTAAACTATGTACCTGAATTCCCCTGATGCGCGCAGAAATGTTTTCGGGAAGAATCTGAATGTCCTCACCTACTCTGATTTTATCGGAAATCAGGGTTCCGGTTACCACGGTGCCGAAGCCTTTCATGGTAAAGATACGGTCCACCGGCAGACGAAAAATACCGTCATCGGTTTTTTCTTTCAGCTGATTTACAGTTTTATCCAGTTCGGTGAGAAGCTCCGGAATCCCGGTTCCTGCTGTTGCCGAGACCGGTACAACAGGCGCGCCGCAAAGGAATGTGTTTTTTAGATAATCGGTGACTTCGGATTGTACAAGGTCCAGCCAGTCTTTTTCCACCAAATCTGTTTTGGTCAGGGCAACCAGGCCCGCCTTAATGCCCAGGAGGGAGCATATTTGCA
>CAZXIP010000056.1:0-2101 GCA_964640755.1 uncultured Smithella sp.
CGATGTCTTCATAGTAATCGCGCTTCATGTCCATAGGATCACCACGCTACTACTGATGTGCCGGGGAATCGTTACATCTGCTTCTACTTTTGCTTTTGCTTGCAGTTACTTTATAGAAACACCGAAAGTGTGTCAAGATAATTTGATGTGTAGCACAAACAGGGTTGAATATGGGTTGAAAAAAACATTCTTGATAAGAGTATCACTTTACTTCCATCAGATGAAACGGGTCAAGAAACACAAAACTTTTCGGCAGGGCAGACATCCTGTCGAAATTTACTTTTGATGACAGCCGTTACATCAACTTCACATCACTGGTCGCCCGGGTCACTACAAAACATCGTTCGATATTGGATTTCGCGTCCACCGGAACCACAAAAAAACCCGGCCGGTCCGGCTGGTAGCCCATCGTGGTGCCAACCAGTTCTTCGCCATCTTTGAAAAGCACTTTGATCTTGCGGCCGATAACAGGTTTGCCTGTTTCGAAATCTTTTTTGTCCTGATAATCGGGATCGCCGCTAAAATCCTTTACAAAAAAAACGGCCTTTAAATCTTTGATTCGCACATCCAGTGGTTTTTCGCCGGGTTTGGATCCGACAGGTGTCACATGAAAATTTTCCTTGTTGGGTGCAAAATCAGTAGTAATGCCTTTCTGAATGCGTTTGTCGGCGTAGCGTATAACAATTTTATTTTGAATCATGGCTATCCTCCTTTATGGCAGAAGCTGTCAAAATAAGGATGTGACACTGTCACTTAATCTGATCTCTTTCCAGATATTGTGTCTATTCTTACACCAATCACACAAACTTTGTCCAGTTGATCGTTGTCATAAGAGAAAACATCATTGCCGGCATACTTCTTCATCAGGATATCAAGCGCCTGCTTCTTTTCTGCCGCGTTTTCAATAAAATCAGCCTGACCGAAACCAATTACACTTCTGTATTTCATACCCCAAGAGCAGGCCGTCTCGCCGCTGATCAGGTCGCCGGGAATATCCACTTCAAAGCATATGGAAGGATTTTCCCGTATCACGTCAACTTTTTTACCTGATGCTGCCGAATGGAAATAAAGACAGCCGCCGCTGACGGCAAAATTGACAGGAACAATATAGGGAAAGTCCCCTTCAGCCATAGCAATCCGGCAAACCTGTGCGGTCTGCAAGATATCATCGATTTCTTTGGGGTCTTTTAATTCTTTGTCTGAACGTCGCATTTTGCCTTGCTTTCCAATATCGGCCGGCCCCGAAGAACTCTTGGCATGTTTAAGAAAGATATGATAAAAAACATCACTTTTTTAATGATCGGCGTTTACGTCCTTCTTAGTCTATGCTTTTTTATACGAACAACACAAAAAAGTCGATGACTTTATCATGCGGATATGAGAGAAAAAAATATGGACAGCAAAACAAATCAGGCCATAGGAGTCTTTGATTCCGGCATCGGGGGGTTGACTGTTGTGCGCGCGCTCATGGAGCGCCTGCCTTTTGAAAACATTATTTACTTCGGCGATACCGCCCGTGTGCCCTACGGCGTCAAATCGGTGGAAACCATTAACCGTTACGCCATGCAGATTACGGAATTTCTGCTGAAGAAAGACGTCAAGCTTCTGATTGTCGCCTGCAACACGATGGCGGCGGTAGCCTATCGCGCCATCCAGGACTTGTCACCCGTCCCCGTACTGGAGGTCATTGAAGCCAGCGCAAGGCTTGCGGTATCAGAAACGCGCAGCAAGGCCATAGGCGTGATTGGCACACCTGCCACTATCAATTCAAATGCGTACGCACGTGCCATACACCAGCTGGATCGTGACGCGAAGGTATTTTCTCAGGCCTGTCCGCTGTTTGTGCCACTGGTGGAAGAAGGTTGGCTGGATCATGAGGCCACAAAACTTGTTGCCGAAGAATACTTAAAACCGGTCACGGCCGAACAGATCGACACACTGGTTCTGGGCTGTACACATTATCCGCTCCTCAAACCGCTCTTTCAGGGTATCGTCGGCGTGAGTGTGCGGCTTATCGATTCAGCCGAGGCAATGGCGGAAATCGCTGCCGACTTGATTCACCGCGAAAATCTTGGCAACACCAGCCGTCAGTCACCCGATT
>CAZXIP010000056.1:2201-9976 GCA_964640755.1 uncultured Smithella sp.
GCCGACTTGATTCACCGCGAAAATCTTGGCAACACCAGCCGTCAGTCACCCGATTATCTGTTTTACGTAAGCGATGTGCCGTATCGTTTTCAGACGATCGGCGAACGTTTTCTTGGACGAACACTTTCCCGTGTTGAGATGGTCAGACTCTAACATGCATGGCACGAGGTATTGCAGTTTCCTGTGCCGGATGAAACAGTAATCACCAAAATTTTTTCTGGAGTTGAAAAATGAAAATCCTGCTTGCCGGATACAACGTAGATTATGACGTTATTTGCGAACTTAAAGAAAAAAACGCTTTGAAGCAGGATATTACACCGGAAACCATATCCGCCGCTTACGCCCGAATCAGCCGCAGCCCAAAATCCGTCGATCAACTGCGGTCCGACGCTCGCGCTGAAGTGGAAAAAGCCCGCAAATCCAATCGCAATATCGTTTTTGAGATGGGCCACAGCTCGGTGGCCGAGCATGCCGTATTCAACATCGACGTCATCGGTGTCTCCCGGCTGCTCACGGAAGAAATCGAAAAATTCCGCCTGTGCTCGTATACAGAAAAATCGCAGCGCTATGTCCTGTTTGACAAAGACTTTGTTGTCCCGGAAGAAATCACCAGGGCGGGTTTGAAGGATTTGTTTGTCGCAACCGTTGCGATGCAGAATGATTTCTACCACCAACTCTATGATCAACTGCGACCTCATGTATTCGAGCAACACAAGGCGCTGGCCGAAAATCCCGCCAATCAGTCCATGCTGGAAGGGTGGGCCAAGGAAGACGCCCGTTACGCTATATCACTGGCCACTGAAACCCAGCTGGGAATGACGGTCAACGCCCGCAATCTGGAACTGATGCTGCGGAGGCTTTCGGCGCTGCCGCTGGCCGAGGCACACCTCTGCAGCGAAAAGCTTTATGCGGCCACCAAAGACATCGCGCCGTCGCTCATCCGCTACACACAGGCAACAGACTATGACCGTCTCACCCGGCGAAATCTTCGCGACGTTTGCACGCCGCACGCCGCGGGAAAAGAGAGCCCGTCCTCGGAAGCGGTTCGTATGGTTCGGGCCACGCCGGAAGCCGACAAGCAGGCCGCGGCCTCCCTTCTTTTCGCGTCGTCGGGCATGAGTTACGACCTTTGCCTGAAAGAGGCCGGACGAATGAAATCGGCCGACGCGAAAGCCCTGTTCAAAACCCTTTTCAGAAACATCCAGGCCTATGACGCGGTACTTCGGGAACTTGAAAACATTGACATGCTCTTTGAGCTGACCATGAGCGCGAGCTGTTTCGCTCAGCTCAAGCGCCACCGCATGGCCACCATCATCAGCCAGGATTACAACCCGGCTTTGGGCGTCACCGTGCCGCCCGCTGTGCGGGCAATCGGCCTGCAGAAAGAGTTCATGTCCATGATCAAAAAAACCAACAACGCCTATGAGATTATCAGGCAAAAGAACCCTGCTGCCGCTCCCTATGTGCTGACCAACGCACACCGCAGGCGCGTACTGATGAAACTCAACGCGCGCGAACTCTATCATCTGGTTCGTCTGCGCGTAGATCAACATGCCCAGTGGGACATTCGTGATTTATCGGAAAAGATGCTGAAACAGGCCCGCAAAATCATGCCTCTGACCCTGATGATGGCCTGCGGTAAAGACGATTTTGCAGCGCAGCGGAAAATAATCTTCCCACGGGCGTAATTCCTTATTCATCAGCGTGACCGTATGACAAAAAAAAGAAAACTTCCGATAGTTCTTCTGGCCACCACCATCAGTTCATTTACCACGCCATTCATGGGTTCATCCGTGAACGTTGCTTTACCGATGATCGCCCACGACTTTTCAATGAATGCATTAACCATAAGCTGGGTGGCCTCATCCTTTCTTCTGGCCGCAGCTATTACGCTGGTGCCGCTTGGGCGTCTGGCCGATATTTACGGCCGTAAAATATTTTTTCTTTCCGGCTCCCTGATTTTTGCTCTTTCGTCGCTTTTCTGCATATGGTCACAGACGGAAGCCTTTTTCATCGCAATGCGAGTTGTCCAGGGGATCGGAGGCGCAATGATTTTCAGTACTGGCACAGCGATGTTGATTTCCGCCTATCCGCCGGGTGAGAGGGGCAGGATTCTGGGAATCAACATTGCCGCGGTTTACATCGGACTCACCTGCGGCCCGTTTATCGGCGGCCTGCTTACCCAGCACATGGGATGGAAAACCATTTTCATTTTCAACGCCGTGCTGGGTGTGGCGGCGGCTAGTCTTTCCACCTTTGTGTCAAAAGAAAAACAGACGGAAGCCCGCGGCGAGAAGTTTGATCTGGCCGGCTCCCTGCTTTATGCGACTGCACTGTTTTCGCTTATGTACGGCTTTTCTCAACTGCCCTCCCCGAAAGGTGTTGCACTGATCGCGGCCGGCGCCTTATGTTTTATTTTCTTCATTCGGCAGCAGTTGACAAAGCCTTCCCCGCTTCTCAATATTAATCTTTTTCTGAACAACCGTGTTTTTGCATACTCCAATCTGGCGGCGCTCATCAACTATTGCGCCACCTTTGCGATTACTTTTTTACTGAGCCTTTATTTGCAGCATGTTAAACTGCTGACACCGTCCCAAACAGGTGTCGTTCTGGTGATTGAGCCGCTGCTGCAGGCGGTCTTTTCGCCGGCTGCCGGAAGGCTGTCCGACCGCCATGAACCGAGGATCATTTCCTCTATCGGCATGTCGGTGACGGTAATCGGTCTTGCGGGACTGATTTTCATTGCTTCGGATACACCTCTACATTACATTGTGGCGTGCCTGGCGATACTGGGCATCGGCTTTGCGCTTTTTTCCTCTCCCAATGTCAATGCGATCATGAGCTCTGTGGACAATAAATTCTATGGTATCGCGTCAGCAATGCAGGCAACCATGAGACTGGTAGGGCAAATGCTGAGCATGGGCATTGCCATGCTGGTTTTTGCCTGGATCATCGGCGACAGGAACATTACCAATGAAAACAATGCGCTTTTAATTATAAGTTCCAGGTTGATTTTTAGCATTCTTACCGTCACGTGCATGTTCGGCATATATGCATCGTTCGCCAGGGGCCGCGTGCATAAACGATGATCAGATAAATAGTCTGATCACAAGGTGGTGATGCGAGATCACCCGACAATTATCCACTCGGATGGGGATAATGAAAAAACATTTCATCACTTTTGCCATCGGTCTTACCGCAGGGATTTTAGGTGGCCTGATCGGTCTGGGAGGCGGGATCATCATGATCCCGCTGCTGGTGGGATTGATGAAGCTCGATCAATGCCGCGCGCATGGCACAAGTCTGGCGGTGCTGATCTTTACGGGCATCAGCGGGGCCGTCACTTACGGCATCCATGGCCAGATTGATTGGACAGCGGCTGCCGCGCTGGCTGTTCCGGCCTTATTTACGGCGGCGGCAGGTGCGCATCTGGCTGACCGTCTTCCCGGCTGGAAGCTGAAAAGAACTTTCGGTGTATTTTTAATTTTCTGCAGTGCTCTTTTGCTTCTGAAACCGTTGCTGGCGGATATGATTGGCACACTGCCGGGTAATGCGCCGATCGTCGCGCTGACTATTACGGGCACAATCACCGGATTTCTCTCTGGTCTCATGGGAGTCGGCGGCGGGACAATCATGGTGCCGGCCATGATTTTACTGGCAGGGTTTTCGCAGCATGTCGCGCAGGGGACCGCCCTTCTGGTGATGGTTCCTACGGGTGTTATCGGGGCATTTACGCACTGGCGGCTGGGAAATGTGGCGGGCGGGCTTCTTTACGGCATGGTACCGGGCATCATCCTGGGAACATTTGCCGGCGGTAATATCGCGCAAATCATCCCGGATGACCCTCTGCGCTACATGTTCGTTCTGGTGACGGTTTACATGGGATGGCGGTACATAAACGCTGTATCGCCTGAAACATGCGAATAAATACCTTTAATCTTCCCGGGCTTCCCATAGCATCACGCCGAACTGTTTGATCTTTAAAATCATCTATGATAAATAATTTTTTTGTGTCATTCATATTTTGAAAGAAGGCATGTGTGTCTCGAATAACTGGGATTGTCAAACATAGCGATTACTTACAGCATACGGCCGGTTCCGGTCATCCCGAAAGTCCGGAGAGGCTCGCCTCTGTTTACGAAATGTTGGACAACCCGAACATGTCCTGGAAGTATGTTGACATCAAACCCCGCCTGGCGACTCATAACGAAATTGCTTATGTGCATACCGAGTCCTATATTGAACGCATTGCAGGCACGGCGGGAAAAAGTTGTGTAATACTCGATCCCGATACCAGTACGTGCGCGGAAACATACGAAATTGCCAAACTGGCCGTCGGCGGCGCGTGCAACGCCATTGATGCCGTTATGACGCAGGAAGTGGACAACGCCTTTGCGTTCATCAGGCCGCCCGGCCATCACGCGGGCGCCGGAAACTCGGCCGGTTTCTGCATTTTCAACAATGTCGCCATTGGGGCCATGCATGCCATGAAAAAGCATGGCCTTAAAAAAATCCTGATTGCTGACTGGGACCTGCACCACGGCAACGGTACACAGAAGATTTTTTATTCCGACCGGCGGGTGTTGTTTTTTTCAACGCATCAGTATCCTTATTATCCGGGCACAGGAGGTTTGCACGAAATCGGCGAGGGCCAGGCCCTGGGTTACACGATCAATGTACCGCTCAAGCGCGGTGCATTCAACGGAACGTTCATCTCTGCATTCCGCAAAATTCTGGAACCGGTTGCCATGGAGTTTAAACCGGACCTGATTCTTGTTTCCGCGGGATTCGACACGTATTACCAGGACCCGCTGGGCGGCATGCGAGTCACCCCGGAGGGGTTTGCCGCAATGGCACGCGTATTGCTGAACATAGCAGATAAATGCTGTTCGGGGCGGGTGGTAGCCCTCCTGGAAGGCGGTTACCATGTTGCAGGATTAACCCGATCGGTCAAGGCAGTGCTCGAAGAAATGTTTGATGAAACGCACTGGACGGACCAAAAGCTGGCGGCACTGGAAAAGGATTGCGACCCGGACAATAAACCGATTATCCAATCGGTCATGAGCACGCTGCGCCCGTACTGGGATGTATTTTAGGAGGGAATCTGTTTTGAAATTAAGCACACAGGATGTTGAATACGTTGCAAAATTAGCACGTCTGGATTTCACGGACGCACAAAAGGAAAAATTTACCGTCCAGCTCAATAATATCCTTATCTACATCGAAAAACTAAATGAACTGGACACGAGCGGGATCGCGCCGATGAGCCACGCGATTGCCGTAACCAACGCTTTTCGTGAAGACATTGAACGGCAATCCCTTGGCACGAAAGCAACACTGGCCAACGCGCCGGACGCACGGGGGGAGTTTTTCCGCGTGCCCAAGGTTATTGAATGAAAGCACACAAATGTTCTCTTTTTTGTCCGATAGAACAGATTTGCACCTAATCAACCATGCTACGGAGAATTAACGCTCGTCCCGCGTGAGCGGGATTAAATTGTTATCAGGGGAGTATATGGAATTACATCAACTAACCATTCATGAACTACAGGAATTAATTAAAAACGGCGACGTGTCATCCACGCAGATTACTCAATCCGTTTTTTCACGAATCGACAAGGTGGAAGAACGGGTTCACTCCTATATCCGCCTGATGAAGGACGAAGCATTGACCGCGGCAGCCCGGGCGGATGAAGATATTAAAAACGGGAACATCCGTCCCTTGACGGGTATTCCCGTGGCGCTCAAAGATATCGTCTGCACAAAAGGCATACCAACTACCTGCGGGTCAAACATCCTGCATAACTTCGTTCCCCCATATAACGCAACAGTTGTGGAGAAGCTGTCCGCAGCGGGTGCCGTGTTTGTGGGAAAAACCAATATGGATGAATTTGCGATGGGTTCTTCGACGGAGACATCCTTTTTCGGTCCGACACGCAACCCGTGGGACCTGGAAAGAATCCCCGGCGGTTCCAGCGGAGGCTCCGCAACCGCGGTGGCTGCCGATGAATGCATTGCATCCATCGGTTCCGACACGGGAGGATCGATCCGCCAGCCCGCGGCCCTCTGCGGTGTTGTCGGCATGAAACCGACTTATGGACGGGTTTCGCGCTTCGGACTCATCGCGTTTGCCTCCTCGCTGGACCAGATCGGCCCTTTCACGAAGGACGTGGAAGACTGTGCCATTATGATGAATGTCCTGGCCGGTTACGATCCCAGGGAATCCACATCCGTAGGGACGGAAGTGCCCGACTACCGCCAGTCTATCAGCCGCGACATTTCGGGCTGGAAAGTCGGCATCCCGAAAGAATATTTTGTTGAGGGCATCGACCCGGAAGTCAGCGCGGCCATCAACAAGGCGATTGATACCGTGAAAAAATGCGGCGGCCAGTGCATCGACATTTCTCTTCCTCACACACAATACAGCGTGGCGGTTTACTATATCATTGCTCCGGCTGAAGCCTCTTCCAACCTGGCGCGCTATGACGGCGTCAAGTACGGTTTCCGGGCAACCGGCGCGCGAGACCTGATGGAGATGTACCGCAAAACCCGGATGGAAGGATTCGGAGAAGAAGTCAAACGCCGTATCATGATCGGCACCTACGCCCTGTCAGCCGGCTACTACGACGCCTACTACGGCAAAGCCTCGCAGGTGCGTGCACTGATCCGCCGCGACTTTGACGAAGCCTTCAGGGAATGCGACATCATTCTCACGCCCACCACTCCGACTCCGGCGTTTAAAATCGGAGAAAAAACGGATGATCCGCTGCAAATGTATCTGTCTGACATTTTTACAATATCGACAAACCTGGCCGGAATTCCGGGAATCTCAGTACCATGCGGATTTACGGCTGCCGGGTTGCCGATCGGCGTCCAGTTCCTTGCGGGTCATTTTGAGGAAGGAAAATTATTACAGATTGCCTCGGCGTTTGAAAAAAATGCTGCCATCGAAAAAAGGAGGCCCTCTTTATAATGGAATTTGAAACCATCATCGGGCTGGAAGTCCATGCCCAAATGCTGACGGACACCAAAATATTCTGCAATTGCTCAACAAAATTCGGCGGAGCGCCCAACAGCCACACCTGCCCGGTCTGCCTGGGAATGCCCGGTGTACTGCCGGTGCTCAACAAGAAAGTCGTAGAATACGCGATGATGATGGCGCTCGCCACTAACTGCACCATCAATCCATCCAACAGTTTTGCGCGGAAAAACTATTTTTACCCTGATCTGCCCAAAGGCTACCAGATTTCGCAATACGCTTATCCGCTGGCTGAGCATGGGTATGTATGGGTAGAAACAAACGGAACGCAGAAAAAAATCGGCATTACCCGCATTCATATGGAAGAAGACGCCGGGAAGCTGATACACGATGAAAATAATCCGTTCAGCTATGTCGATTTGAACCGCACCGGCGTACCGCTCATCGAGATCGTAGGTGAACCGGACATACGCTCGCCGGAAGAGGCGGCAGAATACCTCAAACGCCTTCATGAAATCCTGGTGTATCTGGAAATCTGTGACGGTAACATGGAAGAAGGTTCTTTCCGCTGCGACGCAAATGTATCCATCCGGCCAATGGGCCAGAAGGAATTCGGCACCCGCACGGAACTCAAAAACATGAACTCCTTCCGCAATGTTCAGCGCGCACTGGAGTACGAAATCAAACGCCAGCAGTACCTTGTGGAAAACGGCCAGCCAATCATTCAGGAAACACGCCTGTGGGATGACGCGCAGGGAGCGACCAATTCCATGCGCAGCAAGGAAGAAGCACATGA
>CAZXIP010000057.1:0-9876 GCA_964640755.1 uncultured Smithella sp.
CAACCAAGATTTTCGGCCTTCGTGAACGGTCATGGCGTGGCAATCGGAGGGAAAACAAAACCTTTTCTGACATCACGGGAAACCTCTTTGATCATCGACATGAAAAATATTGATGTTCCCTATTACCTGCAATATGTGCCCGTGAAAATGAACTTTAAACTGACCGAGGCACGGCTGGACACGAATATCCATGTCAATTTCATCATGCCCGAGGGGAAATCGCCAGAGCTGAAACTGACTGGACATGCTGTTTTAAGAAGCCTGAATATAGTCGACCCGCAGGGAAACAAAATCCTTCGTCTTCCCGCACTGAAAGTGAATCTTGCTTCCATTGAACCCTTTAAGCCCTCGGTCCATCTGTCTCAGATCGCCCTCGATGCCCCCGAGCTTGTGATCAAGCGTGACAAGTCCGGCAAAATCAATCTATCAAAGCTTATCGACCCGGGAAAGAAGCCTCAGGGGACAAAGCATCCGGCCTCTGCTGCAAAAAAGGAAGTCAGCAAGGAAAAGAAAAAAGAACTTACCCTGCTTGTTGACAATCTTCTGATTGACAAAGCCGACATCACCTTCACCGACGAACAGCCGCGCAAGCCGGTAAAAATTCAGATCAATCCCCTGCGCCTGAACGTTTCCAAAATATCGCTTAGCAAGGGCGCTTTGGCCAATGTTGACCTCTCCCTGGTCATGAATCAAAACACAAATATTACCGTTAAAGGCCCGGTCAGTTTCCAGCCGCTTTCCGCCGATCTGGCGCTGAATGTGAAGGATCTCGCCATCCGGCCGTTCCAGCCCTATTTTAGCGATGCCGTGCAACTGGACATCACGCGAGGTTCAATATCAACGGACGGAAAATTTTCCATGAAGATGGACGCAAAAAACAAACCCGTCATCAAATATCTGGGGGGACTTTCTGTCGGACAATTTGCCTCCATTGATCAGATTCACACGCATGATTTCTTGAAATTCAAGCAGCTTGATTTCAACTCTCTGGACGTCGACTACAATCCACTTTCTGTGTCAATCAAGGAAATTGCGATTCGTGATTTCTTTTCCAAAATCGTCATCAATAAAGGCGGCACCACGAACATCCAGGATATCATGAGCCCGCCGAAAAAATATGCAGGACAGAAAACCCCGCCCGGTCCCGAACCTCCCAAACCGGCTGAACATGCAAAATCCTCTCAGAAACCGCCGGACATTAAAATCAGCAAGGTCAGCTTTTTAGGTGGCACAGTAGATTTTGCTGATTACAACATCAGGCCGAACTATGCCGTGAAGATGCTCAACCTCAAAGGAAGCGTAACGGGGCTTTCATCACAGGAGATCTCACGGGCAAAAGTGAAACTGAAGGGCAATATCGGCTATGGGTCACCCCTGTATATCGCCGGGACCATCAATCCTCTGAAAAAGGACCTTTTCGCCGATATTAAAATCAACTTTAAAAATCTTGAAATGAGCCAGATGACGCCCTATGCAATTAAATTTCTGGGCTATCCTATCATTAAAGGAAAACTCAATTTTGATGTGTCCTATCTGGTCGATAAGAGGAAACTCACCGCCGAGAACAAGATTTTCTTTGACCAGCTCACTTTCGGGGATAAAGTGGACAGCCCCGACGCCATCAAAGCGCCCGTGACGCTTGCAGTATCCCTGTTAACCGACCGCAAGGGGCAGATCAATCTGGATATTCCATTGTCCGGAAGCCTGGACGATCCCAAGTTTAGAGTGTGGCCGCTAGTGTGGCAGATCCTCGTTAATCTGATTACCAAGGCGGTCACGGCACCTTTCTCTCTTCTGTCTTCTGTAACCGGTGGCGGAGACGAAATGAGCTTTGTCGAATTTGACTACGGCAGCTCGGTTCTTGCGGAAGATGGCAGGAAAAAAATTGAAGCCCTGGCCAAGGTACTTTACGACCGTCCCAGCCTGAAACTGGATATTGAAGGCTACGTTGACCCGGCAAAGGATAAAGAAGGTCTCAAGCAGGCGGAACTTGATCGTCTGATGAAAACCCAGAAGCTCAAAGAAATGGCTGACAAGGATCAGCAGACCATGCCGCTCAAGGATATTACGATTACTCCTTCTGAATATGAAAAATACCTTACACTGGCGTACAAAGCAGCCAAGTTTTCCAAACCGAGGACGGCACTGGTCATCCCTAAAAAATTACCGCGGGCCGAAATGGAAAAACTGTTTCATGACAACATCCCCGTCACAGACAACGACTTAACAGAGCTTGCAGCCAAACGCGCAGAGACCGTCCGCGAACAGCTTCTGCAGGACAGTAAAGTCGAACCGGCACGGATTTTTATTGTTAAGGCTCCATCGCTGGCGCCGGAGAAAAAAGAAAAAGCGAAAAACAGCCGGGTGGGTTTTAAATTGAAATAGCACGGATGGCCGTAACGCGCTTGGGTGGCCTGGTCGAAAGTAACCTTAACAGACTATTTTACAAAATAATCGGAGATCCGGAGCAGGAATCCATGAGTAGTTTTACCTTCCATGGAAGATTCAACAAACACACCACAGGGGTGATCCTGCTCCTGATTTGCATTTTACTGACCTCCTGCCAGGCAATCCGGCCGTCATCATGCCCTTTCCAGTATCCACAGGCCAGATGTTTACCCAGTTTTCCCGATCGGGACGGCTGGTACGGGGCGGATGGAGCTTACTCCATCAAATTGGACGAACAGCGCACCCTCTGGCTGTTCGGCGACACGTTTGTATCGGAAGAATTCAAAAGGAAAGACCGGATCGGGATGGACGTTCTTTTAGGGACCACGATGGCCATTTCCACCTGCTCTGAAAACACCGGGTTTAACATTCAATATTACCTGAAAAAGAAAAACGGTAAATTTGTATCCTCGTTTGGCAACAACGAATTTCTCTGGCCACAGGACCCGTTCATTGCGAAGGACACTTTGTACATTCCCCTCCTGATCATCGTTGCCCTTCCCGAAAATCCGTCGCCGTTCAATTTCAAGGTCGGTGGTCACAAGATAGCCCGGATCAGAGACTTCCGGGATAACAATCCCAATGTATGGCCGGTTGACTACCTGGACTGGACCAATGCTCTGGCGCCCGGCATCGAAGCGCTGGCTACAACATCTGTCGTTTATGATCAATACGTTTACTTCTATCCCCTCTACCGGTATGCCGCAGGCAATGTCAATATCTCCGGCAATATTCTGGCTCGGATTCATATTCATCAACTGGACACCCCTGCCGGCCATTTTGAATATCTGATGAAGGGAAATATCTGGCAAAAAAATCTGCAGCCCGAAGAAGTGCAAATTGTTTTTTCCGCGGGCGTTTCCGAACTCAGCGTTCGCTATCACCCGGAAAAACAAGAATGGATGGCTGTTTACCTCTCGCCTGAAAATAAGGGGCGTCAGCTTTTGTACTCAACGGCCCCGAGCCTGGAGGGTCCGTGGAGTATACCTGCGTCTCTTATTGAATCCGTTGCCGAAGTGGATCCGGCAAGCCCTCTTTATGATCAACATACTTTTTGTTACGCGGGCAAGGAACACCGTCAGTTTGCACAGGGCAGAAACATCGTCATTACATATGTATGCAATTCAATCGAGGAGATCGACAATCAGGAAAGCTTTATCCGCAAGAACACTTTTCTCTACCGGCCGTCGGTTGTCACGATCCGGCGCTGATCATGTGATCATTGCTCTTAATTTTTTTCGGGCCCCAGGAGTTCCTGTATTTTTTTCAAAATATCCAGAGGCAGAACCGGTTTTTGCAAAAAATGGATTTTCCGGTCCTGAAGATGATCAAAGTCCAGCATATTTTCCAAATACCCGCTCATGAAAATCACCTTCACATCCGGCATCATCGCTCTGATTTCACGGTAGGCTTCCCTGCCGTTTTTCTTCGGCATGATGCCGTCAAGCATCACCAGCGAAACTTTATCCATATTTTCCCTAAACTGGTTAACTGCTTCCACGCCATCGGCGGCACCGAGCACCTCATAACCTCGTTCGGTCAATATGGTCGTGATCAGATCACGGATTCCCGAATCATCCTCTGCCACCAGAATGGTTCTTGCCCCTCCCTGCTCGATGAATTCCTCTGTTTTGCTTCCATTCACAGTTTCAACGGCTTCAACAATCGGCAATAAAATCCGTGCACGGGTGCCTTTACCGGGTTCGCTCTCCACGGTAATAAAACCATTGTGCCTGCTTACGATATTGTAAACAATCGTCATACCCAGACCGGTCCCCTTGCCGGGTTCCTTGGTTGTAAAAAAAGGTTCAAAGATCTTATCCAGGGCTTGCTGGTCCATGCCCCTTCCCATGTCTGCCATTGTTATCTGGGCATAAGAACCGGTTCTGCCGTATCCATTGGATTTGATAAATTCATTATCAATCTCTGTCATGTTCGTGGCAATGATAATCAATCCTCCGTCGGGCATGGCGTCACGCGCATTGGTGGCCAGATTCATGATGACCTGCTCCAATTGGACCTGATCCACCAAAACAGAAAGTTTCTGGGATGTAAACTGGGTTTGTATTTCTATATTTTCCGGCATCAGTCGAAGCAGCAGTTTTTGAAAATCGGAAATTAAATCATTAATATTGAAACAGGAAAGGTTTGTTGTCTGCTTCCGGCTGAATGCCAGCAGGCTTTTGGTAATGGTCGCGGCTTTTTCGGAATAGTCCAGAATGTGTTTAATGTGCCCCCTGTTTGTATCACCCTGCTGCATATTCAGATAAACCAGTTGCGCGTAACCGATGATCGCAGTCAGAATATTGTTGAAGTCATGCGCCACCCCTCCCGCCAATTGGCCGATACCCTCGAGCTTCTGCGACTGGATCAGCTGTGCCTCAAGCTGTCTCTTCTCGGACGTGTCTTCCATGATCATCATCATGCTGTTGACGCGACCTTCGGGATTTTTCAACGGCAACAGGGTCAGGTACACCCAGAACCATTCATCATTTTGCTTCCTGATGCGCATTTCACCACGCCAAATGTTATCCGCTCCGACACTTTCCCACGCCTCCTGAAAATCATCAGGCTGGTTTCCCGTTGGCTGAAGGCTCTTTATATTTAATCCCGCTTTATCCTGACGGGCATACCCGCTGATCCTTAAAAACTCAGGGTTGACATATTCAACATTTCCGTTGACATCCATTAAGACAAATGCCACCGGACTTTCTTCTATGGACCGGCTGAGTCTCAACAATTTTTCTTCAGCCAGCCTGTGCTCCTCAATTTCCCGGCCCAGACGCCGGTTAACCTGCTCCAAATCAGACACTTTTTTCTCCAGCTTATGAAAGAGAATTTCATTATACTGTCTGAAGAATTCCATCTCCGAGCCCAGCGGCTGATATTCCGCGGTCTGCACAACGCGCTCTTTCTGAATGACCTCTTTGACTGTTTCAACAAAAACATGCGGCTCCTGCGGCTTGATTATGAACAGATCAGCCCCGAGTTTTTTTGCAAAAGCCACATCTTTGGGATCGGTATACGTCGCGGTGTAAAAAATAAAGGGGATATGCTTGAGGCAATCATCAGATTTCCAGATTTTGCATAACGTGTATCCATCCATGACCGGCATAAGAATGTCGCTGATAATCAGATCCGGCGGATCTGCGTAAGCCTTGTCGAGGGCCGCCTGACCGTTTTGGGCAGACATCACATCCATTTGATGGCCCCCGAGCAGCTTTTCCAAGATATAGCGATTTTCCGCCACATCATCGACAATCAGCACTTTTTTCATACCCGTCCGCCTCGATTATTTTTTAATCAAATGAAGTTCGACTTCCGACATGAACGTTTCAGGATTAATCGGTTTCTCGATGTATCCATTGCATCCCGATGACAGGGCTTTATCACGGTCGCCGACCATGGCATGAGAAGTTACGGCAACGATAGGAATTTTTGCCGTTGATGGATTGGCACGGAGGTTTTGGGCAACCGAATAGCCGTCCATGACCGGCAGCTGAATGTCCAGCAGGATCAGGTCCGGCTTCAGCTGATTTGCTGCTTCAATTCCCGCCTGACCGTCGGTGGCGACATGAACCTGATATCCGTTTTTTTCCAGGATAAACTTGACCAGGTAGAGGTTTTGCTCATTGTCTTCGATAACCAGAATATTCTCTTTCATAATTTACCCTTCCTTTTTTAAAATCAGGCTAAAGGTACTTCCTTTTCCCCATTCACTTTCAACACGGATTTCGCCACCCAAAAGGTGCGCCAGCTTCTTGCAAATGGAAAGTCCCAAACCCGTACCGTCATACTTCCTCGTAATCCCGGATTCAATCTGCTGAAAAGCAGTAAACAACAAACCCATATCTTCCTGCTTGATGCCGATCCCCGTATCCTTCACGTCAATGACAATATCATCCCCCCGCACCTCACCCTGCAGACGCACATATCCCTGCTCCGTAAACTTGATGGCATTGCTGATCAAATTCAGCAAAATCTGCTCCACCCGGCGCCGATCACCCGTCATGGCACCGATCTCAGGGGCTACCGTCGATGAAAACTCTATCCCCTTCTTGTCCGCCAAAGGCTGCGAACTCTTCATGACCCTCTCAATCGATTCCCGCAAATCAAAGCGCTCATGGACCACGTTGAGCTGTCCGGCCTCGATCTTTGAAATATCCAGAACATCATTGATGAGATCCAGCAAGTGCCGCGCACTGTTATACACCATCCCCAGCTGCTTCTCCTGCTCCTCGTTCAACGGCCCTCCCAGCTTCTGCAAAAGAATGCCCGTAAAACCAATGATCGAATTCAACGGCGTCCGCAGCTCGTGCGACATCGTCGCCAAAAAGGCCGACTTCAACCGGTCCGCTGACTCCGCCTTCATCCTGGCTTCCTCCAACTGCGCCGTCCGCTCGATAATCCGCTGCTCCATTTCCTGATTGATTTGCCAAAGCTCGCGGGTTCGCGCATTTACCTGACGCTTCAGAATGAAGCTTCCCGCAAGGCTCGTTAGCAAGGCAACGCCTGCAATTAGAGCCAGGATCTGCAACCATAAGGGAACCTTGAAGCGAACCTTTTCGGATGTCCATTGCCGCAGAGAATTATAATAGGGCGATTGCATGTCTTTTTTCAAAACGGATAAATGGCGGTCAATGGCTTCCAGCAGTTGCGTTTTATCATTCTTTTGTGCCGCAAAAAAGAGGGCGGAGGGTTCAAATACAACTGCCGTGTCCACAAGGCCGTATCGTCTGGCATGCATGGCGCCGTAAAACTGATTCGTTACAGCCGCATCCACTTCTCCCCGTGCAGCCATCTCAAACATTGTTTTGTAATGCTGAACGGGAACAAGTTTAATACGCAGCCCAAAGCCCTGGCTGAAACGTGTAAAAGCCTCCTGTTGAACCGATCCTTCCAGTATGGCAATGCGCTTTCCATTCAGGTCCAGTATCGACCGAATCCCGCTGTCTTTGCCGGCATAGGCCTGAAACCAAGATGAGAGCACCTGGATTTTATGGAAAGAGAATTTCTTGTCCCGTTCAGCCGTAAAGGCCACATCCGGCATCAGATCTATTTCTCCCCGGTCAAGGCGATCCAGTCCCTCAATCCACGTTCCCGTCACATATTCAAGGTCCCAGTCTTCCTGCTTGGCAATATACTCGATAATATCAATAAAGATCCCCGATGGCTTGCCGGATTCGGACGTAAACACCTTGGGCGCATTTTCGTAGACACCGACCCTTACAACGCGGTTCTCCGCCCAGGCAAACGTAGCCATCAGCAGAATCAGCAGCAAAATGAATAACCCTTGTAAAAGCTGACCGGCAATGGCTTTTTTGTATGGTTCGTCTATCAGTGTCATTTTCGTTGACATGGCCTTCATTCCTAATAATTGATGGTTAGATGAAATCCGATGAGCTGACGTGTCCATTGCCACCCACTGTTGATGTTGGATAGATCAATACGATAATAAGGGCCAAAGGAAACATGGCTTCCAATCCTCCTGGAGATACCCAGTTTTATTCTGTTCAGCATGAGCGCCTTGTCATGATTCTCATAGAACGTTTCCCATCCGATATAGGGCTGCAGCTGAAAAATCAGATCCGGCCGGGAGATGACCAGCGTGTTTTTAATTCGATAATCATTCCATTGGGGTGTTATCCTGTATTCAAAACGGATCTGGTTTGATATTTTGAAACCGTAAAGGGCAACCTGTGTGTTCATGTTGATGCTTGGTTTTTGTTCAAGTTCCCAGTGACGTTCATCATCCTTTGAATATCCCTGTTGATAATAGATCAGAAATGAAAGCCATGAAAGCGGCGTCTGATATTGCAGTCCGATCCCCCATTCACCATAATTATAATTTGAAATATTTTCATTGGCCTGGATAAATACATAAGATACGGCCTGAAATTGTTCATTGAACGTGTAGGAGAAATTAAGATCCGTCCGCAAAGATGTGTCATGATCTGCGTAAAGGCGCGGCACATGAAAACACATCAGCAGCAGCAATCCCGGAACAATTTTTATGCCGCACAGAAAGGGGCTCTCTCTTCGCTCCATAGATCCCTCTTACGCAACTAATCAGCAAACTCATTTCAGGATAAAATTTTTATCACAACTATTATTGCGTCAGTCCGCCCTTGATCTTCGGCTTACAAGAACCTTTTGTTTTTTATGTCATATCCCCTAAATAATTGCAAGTATATTAAAGAATTAGATCACGAAAACCCCTGTCTGAAATTACCCGTTTCAAACACGTTGATGGTTTTTCAGCAAGACCCGTCAGCCTCTTTCGTCGGATCAAATCTGGAGGTTCACCAACAGAAATTCCGACAAATACAATTTCTATTTTGCAGTCAGAATTTTCCCGAGATCGAACGCATCCTGCATTATTTTTTCATTCAATCGAATTTCGCCAGCATCCATAGCACTCCCATAGACCACACCGACAAGAGAAGACCCTGTAAATCTGTATGCGTCCTGAAACGTTCTTAAAGCATTGATGCAGCCGGATCTGAAAGGATCTTCATCACCGTATGCCATGGCAACGGCTATTCGCTTGCCCCGAAAGGGATCATGCTGGTAAGCGGGAAGCGCAAAACAGCGATCCATGAATATCTTGGTCTGTGCGGACATGGTGAACCAGTAAACGGGGCTGGCAATGACCCAGGCATCTGCCTTGATCAACTTTGCATAAATTTCCTGCATGTCGTCAGCGATAGAACAGCCCTTGCTTCCTTTCTTCTGGCAGCTCATGCAGGCCTTGCAGGGGGCAATGTTCTTCCCGTGTAAATAAATGGTTTCAACCCCGGCTTTTTCTGATTTTGCCCCCTGGCTGATTTGCTCCGCCAGAATGGCACTGTTCCCGTTTTTTCTCGGACTTCCCAAAACAACCAGAATATTTTTTGTTTTCATTGTGCCTCCTCTATGGGAATGAAATTCGCATGGGCCAGCCATCGCCATCCGTCTTTTAACTTCACAAACACGGACAATCTCTGCGACGGTTTGGTCAGGGTGTGTTTTCCGTCAATGAGCTCCTGTGCCCTAACGGTATAAGATACAACCATCAGGGACGGATCCTCTGTTACCCTGAAGTTACTCAGATAGTATTCCCCCATGCATAGACATTTGAGGGTCGCGATCTCTTCTTCCTTGTTTCTGCTTCCACTCTGATGAACGGACTGAAACGCGGGATGAATTAATTTGTCGATATCGTCCCATTGCTGTTTACTGACTTTTTCAAACAGATCAATGATAAGTTTTTCTCCCTCCGTCATGATTCGTCTCCTTTACAGCAAAAAAACAGCTGCACGTTTTGATACGTGTTTAAGATAATCTCTATCCCCGTTGTCATCATACACAACTCTTTTACGGGTAACCACCAATTTTCATATATCGTTCAATCCGATTGAACATTTGATTAAAGAAACAACGTGGAAA
>CAZXIP010000058.1:0-9865 GCA_964640755.1 uncultured Smithella sp.
CCATGATGGAAAGATCAGCCAATGATTTGAAGGAATCATTGATGGAAAACAAAGTTCGTTTCCGCAACGTGGAAAGAGGAAAAGACGCCACGGCCTCACTGGAACTGACGGAAGCATCAGGGAAGACCGCACTTGAGAAAATCCTCAATGAACAATATCCCGATCTGGAAATCGCATCGACCACACCGCGGGAAGGCAGCCAGCTCGTCCGTCTGAAGTTTAAAGACAAAAGAGCCGCTGATCTGAAAAAGCTGACAATAGAACACAGTGTGGAAACCATCCGCAACCGTGTTGACCAGTTCGGTGTTGCCGAACCGGAAATCATCCCCGAAGGTGATAACCGCATCATGGTGCAGCTGCCCGGCATCAAAGATCCGGAACGCGCCAAAAACCTGATCGGGAAAACCGCCCTTCTGGAATTTAAAATCGTTGACGAGGATAATTCTCTCGACGAAGCCCTGCGCGGCAATGTCCCTGAAGGGTCTGTCATCGCCTATGGCGCGCGTGAAGACCGGTCAAGCGGACAGAGAGGCCAGGTCCCCTATTTACTGAAGAATAAAACCCTGCTGACCGGTGCTTCACTGGAAACCGCAAAAGTTCAGATTTCCGACCGCTTTGGCGAACCGCATGTCTCCATCAAATTCAACTCGCAGGGAGCAGCGGATTTCGATCGGATCACCAATGAAAACGTCCGCAAACGTCTGGCCATTGTCCTCGACGGTGTGGTTCATTCTGCTCCGGTCATTCAGGAACGCATCTCCGGCGGACAGGCCCAGATTACCGGCAACTTCACCATGGATGAGGCGCGCGACCTGGCCATCGTGCTGCGCGCAGGCGCCCTTCCCGCTCCCGTCAATATTCTGGAAGAACGAACCGTCGGTCCATCCCTGGGCAGCGACTCGATCAAACAGGGCATTATCGCCACCCTGATCGGCTCACTCCTGGTTATTTTATTTATGATTGTTTACTACAGGCTTTCGGGCCTGGTTGCCAATACAGCGCTTATTCTGAATATTATCATTATTCTGGGTGTGCTGGCGGGATTCAAGGCCACCCTCACACTGCCCGGCATTGCGGGTATTGTTCTCGTAATCGGCATGGCGGTTGATGCAAACGTCCTGATCTTCGAACGCATCCGCGAGGAATTAAGGCTGGGGAAGCCGGCCCGCGCCGCGATTGATGCCGGATATTCCAAGGCCTTTGTGACCATCCTGGACTCCAACGTCACCACCCTGATTGCCGCGCTGTTTTTATTCGCATTCGGAACCGGCCCCGTCAAAGGCTTCGCACTGACCCTGAGCATCGGTATTTGTGCGAGCATGTTTACCGCTATTTTCGTCACACGATTAATATTCGACTATTTCATCTGGCAGAGAAGCATTCATAAAATCAGTATTTAGGCACATCCTGTGCCTCTACAGAGGAGAAGAGCATGGAATTTATTAAACCGGGAACCAATTTTGATTTTGTAGGCAAAAGAAACATTGCCATTGGCATTTCAATTGTATTAATTGTCATCAGCATCCTGTCTGTCGTCATGCACAAAGGCCTGAATTTCGGGATTGACTTTGCCGGTGGAACCATTATTCAGGTAAAATTCACCAAAACCACTCCGGCGGATGCCATTCGCAAGACCTTCCAGAATATTAAAATCGATGACGCCATCATTCAGGAAATCGGCCAGAATGAAGTCATCGTGCGCACCAACCAGCCCATGACCAAAGAGCTACAGGCAAAAGTGGAAGAAGCCATGAACGGGCAGTTTGGCACCGGTAATTTTGAAATCCGACGGATAGAATTCGTAGGGCCCAAAGTCGGCAAGGATTTAACAACCAAAGCCATTCTGGCAATTGTCTTTGCCTGGATCGGCATGCTCATTTACATCGCGTGGCGCTTTGAATTTCGTTATGGCCTGGGCGCCATTATCGCCCTGATTCACGACACTATTATTGTCGTCGGGGCACTCTCTCTGTTAAACAAGGAATTCACACTGACCATCGTGGCAGCGCTCCTCACCGTGATCGGTTATTCAATCAACGACACGATTGTTGTTTTTGACCGGATTCGCGAAAACCGCAAAAAGGATTTGAAAAAGAGTCTTGCTGATATCATCAATGCGAGCGTCAACGAAACCCTGAGCCGCACAATTTTGACTGCTGTAACCGTATTCCTTGTTCTGTTAGCCCTGTTTTTCCTGGGCGGTCCGGTTATTCATGATTTCTCTTTCGCGCTCCTGGTCGGCTTGGTCATCGGCACATATTCATCAATATTTATTGCCAGCCCGATCGTGCTGTATTTTGAAAACCTGCAGCTTTCAAACACGAAAAGGAAGAAATAACATTGTCATCCTTAGCCACGGCGGGATTTGTTGTTTTTATTTTAATATTGTTTGTCGGGATTTACTTGAGCCTGTTCGGACTGCCCGGAACTGTTATCATTTTCCTGGACGTTTTGCTTTACGCCATTTCTACAGGTTTTCAACAAATCGGCTGGAAAGTTCTTTTGTTTCTGCTGGTCTTTTCTGTTTTTGCCGAAGCCATTGATTTTTGGGCGGGATATCGCCATGCCCATGAAACACCGGTTACTAGACGATCTCTCCTGGGTTCCATTATTGGTGCGTTAGCCGGCATGATTGTATTAACACCGTTTCTCTGGGGCCCCGGCATCTGGGGAGGTTTTTTTCTTGGAGGGCTCGCGGGTTTATTAATCATGGAACGGCGCCGTCAGTCCAGGTTGAGTATCACTCATCAGGCGGGCGGCCAGGATTTCTTCGCCATGATTTGCCGCAAAATGGTTAAAGGGGTTTTGGCACTGGTCATGATTTTTGTTTCTCTATCCAACATTTACTCCTAGGAGTTCACAACCTTTATGAAAGATATTATGAACAAGGCAAAAGACATAACCAAAGCAAAGTCGGACAAAAAACCCCCTGAAGAATCAAAAGCAAAAGTTCAGGAATTCATTGAAGCAATTATCATTGCGATTTTAATTGCCGTCGTCATCCGGACACTCGTGATACAGGCCTATAAGATTCCTTCCCGATCCATGGTGCCCACGCTGCTCATCGGCGATCATCTTCTGGTCAACAAGTTTATTTACGGCATCAAAATACCCGTCATAAGAACCATCCTGCTGCCTGTTTCGAATCCGAAACGAAGCGATATTATCGTATTCATTTACCCCAACGACCGTTCAAAAGATTATATCAAACGCGTCATCGGTGTCGCCGGGGACAAGATCGAAATCAAAAACAAAAATATTTTCATCAACGACAAGCCGTACAAAGACGGTATCGGTATTTATTCCGACAGCATCGTTTATCCTGCCATGGTGCAGCCCCGTGATAACTTTGGACCGGTTGTTGTGCCTAAAAACTCTCTTTTTGTGATGGGCGACAACCGCGATGAAAGTGCCGACAGCCGTTTCTGGGGTTTTGTGGATTTAAAAGACGTGGAAGGGAAAGCGCTTTTGATCTACTGGTCCTGGAATAGCGAAGAAGAAAATCTTCTGAAAAAAGTGCGATGGGACCGAATAGGCAACCTGTTGAAATGATCCGCTGAGCTTTTATGCCAAGTTGCATTCAAAGGATAACGCGGCGGCAAGGAGGAGGCTCCGCAGGCGTATTATTGACGCGTGACCTTTAGGTTATACGTTGAGGAAGCCGACCCCCATGTCTGGGGGCACGCGACCGACGCCAACAAAGTTAGCCAAAGACCGGATGCGCATTCCGCTAGGAAGCGCAAAAAGAAACGATTCCTTCCCTGCCGGTAGTTGCCACTCTGAAATTGGCAACTACATGCGACTTGGTATTAGGACTTGACAGGCGGGCAACTCCATTGTATGAACCATGCAAATACCCTTTTAATTTAATCCGGCGAGATTGAAAAAGGAAAAAACCAATGAAAAAGATCAGCATAAAGTCAATTAAGGCCTTTCTCCACGTGGGGAAAGGCCTTTTTTTATGCCTGCTTACGTTTTTTTAAACGATTGATCGCGGAATTATTCAGAAAAAATGAATGTCGTTTTAGAATTTCAAAAACCCGTCGAGAGGAAAACATGCCTGAAAAAAAGAGCCCCAAAGTGGTTATGGACAGCGAAGGCATCGAACGATGCCTGACCCGGATCGCTTACGAAATCCTGGAAAAAAACAAGGGTGTCAATAATCTTGTACTGGTGGGCATCCGCACCGGTGGCATTTACCTTGCCGAAAGGCTTCAGAAAAAAATCTCGGCTATTGAAAACACAAAAATCCCGCTGGGCATTCTGGACATCACGCTTTATCGTGACGACATCACGAAGACAAGCAAGAAAGCCCCGCTGGGCAAGACAAAGATACCCTTCGATCTGGAGGATAAAAAAGTGATTCTGGTGGATGATGTTCTCTTTACCGGCCGGACAATCCGTGCTGCCATGGATGCTTTAATCGATTTCGGCCGTCCCAAAATGATCCAACTGGCTGTCCTCATTGATCGCGGCCATCGGGAGTTGCCCATTCGCGCCGATTATGTCGGGAAAAATCTTCCTTCTTCTCTTTGGGAGGCGGTCAGTGTCAATCTGCTGGAAAAGAACGGAAAAGATGAAGTCCTCATCGAAGAAGAAACATGACTTATTAAACAAACAGGGCAATATTTATGATGAAACTGGCAAAAAAAGACATCCTGGGCATCCGGGACATGACGATTGAAGAGATCAATCTGATTCTGGAAACAGCGGAATCTTTTCTGGAAATTTCAACGCGCGAAATCAAGAAAGTGCCGACACTGCGAGGTAAAAGCATTATTAACCTGTTTTACGAAGCCAGCACGCGCACACGAACCTCTTTTGAAATAGCAGGAAAAAGACTAAGCGCGGACACGATCAACATATCGGCCTCGACCAGTTCCGTCGTAAAAGGGGAAACCCTGATCGACACCGCACGCAACCTGGAGGCTATGAATCCGGACATCATTGTGCTGAGGCACAGCGCCGCCGGCGCCCCGCATCTGCTTGCCTCACTGGTCCGTCAATCCATTATCAATGCCGGAGACGGCGCGCACGAACACCCCTCACAGGCCCTGCTGGACATGATGACGATCCGGGAAAAGAAAGGGCGGCTCGCCGGTCTGAAAGTCGCCATCATCGGAGACATCCTTCACAGCCGTGTTGCCCGGTCAAACATTTATGGTTTGTCCAAAATGGGAGCCCGGATCGTTGTAGCCGGACCCGCCACCATGATGCCCCGCGACATCGAGCAGATGGGCGTCAAAGCCTTCACAAAACTGGAAGACGCGATCACGGACGCCGATGTTGTCATGATGCTGCGCATTCAGCTGGAACGTCAGAAGCAGAACATCTTCCCTTCGCTTCGCGAATACGCCCAGCATTATTGCCTGAACCGAAAAAATATCAAGCTCGCCAAACCTGACGCCATCGTGATGCATCCGGGCCCGATCAACCGTGGCGTGGAAATTTCACCTGACATTGCTGACGATCCCGGCTGCTCCGTTATTCTCGATCAAGTCAATAACGGTGTCGCCGTCCGCATGGCGCTGCTTTACCTGCTTTCCGGAGGAAACGAATGAAACTGCTGTTAAAAGGTGCAAGGGTTATTGACCCGTCTCAGAAGATGGATGCCCGGATGGACATCCTGGTTGAAGAGGGAAAAATCAGCTCCTGCGGCGCAGCCATCAAAGCACCGCCTGCGGCTCAAGTAATCAATCTGACCGATATGATTGTAGTACCGGGATTAATCGATATGCACGTGCACCTGCGCGAACCGGGTCTGGAATACAAAGAAACGATCGCTACGGGTTCGGCCGCGGCTGTGGCCGGAGGTTTCACCTCCATCGCCTGCATGCCCAACACGGATCCTGTCAATGATAACCGCTCCATTACGGAATTCATCCGCAGAAAAGCTTCTGAGGCCAATCTGGCCAATGTATATCCCATCGGCGCGATCAGTGTCGGTTCGGAAGGCAAACAAATGACGGAATTCTGGGACCTCAAGGAAGCTGGCGTAATCGCCCTGTCCGACGACGGGAAACCGGTCATGGATGCCGCCATGATGCGGCACGCTATGGAATACGCCGGCTCTCTGGACCTGCCGGTGATCCAGCATTGTGAAGATATCAATCTTTCAGCCGGCGGCCTGATGAATGAAGGGTACTGGTCCACAATGATGGGGCTGCCGGGCATCCCCTCCATTGCCGAAGAGACTATGGTGGGGCGCGATATTCTGATTGCCGAATACACGCAAACCCGGATTCACATCGCACATGTCAGCACGGCCGGTTCGGTGCGCCTGATCCGCGACGCCAAGATGCGGGGACTGAGAGTGACGGCCGAAACCGCTCCGCATTATTTCACATTAACCGACGAATGTCTCCAGGATTACGACACCAGCTACAAAGTCAATCCGCCGCTGAGAAGCGCGACCGACATCGCGGCAATAAAGGAAGGACTGGCGGACGGCACCATTGATGCCCTTGCCTGCGATCACGCACCGCATGCCCGAACGGACAAGGAAGTGGAATTTGCCTATGCCGCAAACGGCATCAGCGGCCTCGAAACATCGCTTGGCCTGAGCCTGAATCTGGTACACGAAGGCATTCTTACATGGGAGAGACTGATCACCGCAATGGCCTGCAACCCGGCGAAAATTTTAAACCTGGACAAAGGGACGCTGAAAAAAGGTTCCGACGCAGACATCACCGTCATTGACCCGGAACAAACGTGGACAGTAGATCTGAAAACGTTTGTTTCAAGAGGTAAAAACTCTCCGTTTTCGGGCAGGAAATTGAAGGGGCGCACCGTCCTGACCATTGTAGCGGGCAACATCAAATACGACGGTCGTGCATCATAGTCATGAGTGCCACAGAAAGCCATAAAACCACCGGGTTTGTCCTGAAAAGCCTAAGCTACGGTGAATCGGATTTAATCGTAACCTTTTACAGCCGCGAGTTCGGCAAAATCATCGGGATCGCCAAAGGCGCCAAACGAAGCAAAAAGCGTTTCGCCAATGTTTTCGAACCGTTTTCACTGACCAGTATTATTTTTTCTCGGAAAAACCGTGACGCGCTTGCCTTCATTGAATCCTGCGACGTCATCGATCACTATCCCGTCATCCGGCAGGATCTGGAAAAGACACTGACGGCTTCATATTTCGTTGATCTGACCGATCATTTCAGCATGGAAGGGAAAGTCAATGAAAATCTTTTTTCACTGCTTGCGGATTTTCTGGCCCTGCTGGCACGGGATAATGTTTCTGAAACGGCGGTTCGCTTCTTTGAAATGCGCCTTTTGAAAATTACCGGTTTTGAACCGGCGCTCACGGCCTGTGTGCGCTGTAAAACTCCCGTAACCAACGGCGGGACATATTATTTCTATCCAAAAGAAGGCGGCATTTTCTGTGCCGCATGTGCGCGGCCGCAAAGATACGATCAGCATGTTTCCGCCGGAACTGTCCGGACGCTGCTCCTTGGAAAAGACATGGAAATGGATAAGATGAAAATGATCAGCATGCCTGAGGGTCTGGCGTCCGAATCCCGCAGCATCCTGTGCGGTTTCATTTCTTATGTCCTGGGAAAAGAAGTCAAGTCCCTGAGGGTCATGGAACAGGTGCGGCGGTACTGTCCGTAATGGAGTCGTCCTATGCGCCAGCCTGAATTACTTATCCCCGCCGGCAATATGGAAAAATTGCGCACCGCGCTGCTCTATGGCGCAGACGCTGTCTACATCGGTGTGCCGGGTTTAAGCCTGCGCGCATCGTCTGCCGAATTTTCTTTAAATGACCTGACGGCCGGTGTTTCCGAAGCGCACGGCAGGGAAGTGAAGGTTTATGCGGCCATCAACACATTTGCCCGCAACATGGATCTTGCCCTGGTCCGGCAGATCCTTCCTTGTTTGATTGATGCAGGCGTAGATGCTCTCATTGTCAGCGATCCGGGCCTGATCCGTTTGATTCGGCAAATCGCTCCAGCGGTTTCCCTGCATCTCAGCACACAGGCCAATACAACAAATATTGAAGCTGTCCGCTTCTGGCAGGACCAGGGAGTAAGACGGATTATTCTGGCGCGGGAACTACCCTTGAAAGAAATCGGAGAGATCGCAGCGGCCGCTCCCGGCATGGAGCTGGAAATTTTTGTCCACGGCGCGATGTGCGTGTCTTATTCGGGACGCTGTTATCTTTCGGCCCTGCGCAACCGAAAGAGTGCCAATGAAGGTGACTGCACCCACCCATGCCGATGGGAATATGTTCTCCATGAATCGACACGACCGGATGAACCTCTGATTCTTGAAGAGGATGAACGGTTCAGCTATCTTTTGAGCTCCAGAGATTTGTGCCTGATCGAACATCTGCCCGATGTGCTCGCAACGGGCGTATCCAGCCTCAAGGTTGAGGGTCGCATGAAATCCCCCTACTACGTGGCGGTCGTCACCCGAACCTACCGGCAGGCACTCAACGCGTTCATGCACGAAAAAGAAAAATACAGATGCGATCCGCAATGGATCGAGGAGCTGAAGAAAATCTCACACCGCGGCTACACGACCGGCTTTGCCTTTGCAGAAGAAAAGATACAGGAAACCAGTCCACACATCAAAAACATCCAAACCCATGGACCGGCTGGAATTGTCCTGAACTGTGATCAGGCTCAAAAACGGCTGCTCATTGAAGTCCGCAATCATGTGGAGGAAGGTGACAAACTGGAGATGCTGTTGCCGGAAGGCGGCATCGTTACAACCGACGCAGACATGACCGACCATGAAGGCAACCGGCTGCAGCAGGCAAACAGCGGAAACCGGATTTATCTTCATGGAGATATTGACGCACCTGCAGGCACCGTGATTCGTAAAATGATCAGCTAGATTTATACATAATTAAAAAGCCCCCCGGCACGGGCACGCCGGGGGGCTTTTTTAACTGTGGAACTTGTGTCGATCTACTTCTTGATCAAGTACTCAACAACAGCTTCCGTACGTCTGTTCTGACGACGACCTTGTTCTGTTGCGTTGGAAGCAATGGGTCTCTCTTCGCCGTAACCGATTGCGTTCAGACGGCTTGCATTAATACCGCCTTTTTCAACCATGTACTGCTTCACGGCATCAGCACGTCTCTGGGAAAGTCTCTTGTTGTATGCATCGCTGCCGAGACTGCATGTGTGTCCTTCGAGAGCTACATTGGTTTCCGGATACTGTTTCATGACCGAAACCAGATTGTCGATATCACCGTAGTAACCTTTTTTGATAACCGACTTGTCGAGGTCAAACTTCACATCCAGGGTGGTTCTTCCCTTCTCGATAGCTTCTGCTGCGGGCTCGGGAGCGGGTGCAGGAGCTGCTGCTCTTTTGCCGCCGAAAGCATAGGTCAAGCCGATGGTGCCCATCAGATTGTTGTGAAAGCTATCGAAAGGCATAATATGGCGTACATCACCGCGCACTGCCCAGTTCTCAGCAAAGAACCACTTTAAACCGCCGCCGTAGCTGACCGCAAATTTGTTGTACCGGTTATCCGTAGAATCTTCATTGGCGCGGGAGTAATGAATCCCGCCGATACCCGCTGCAACGAAAGGAACCAGGTTGCGGTCCGGCAGCAAATTCACAACAGCTTCGATGCCGTAGCCGATCGTATTCACGGTTTCACCCGTGTTGTCCCACGGCCAAGCATTGTTCTGGTAACCCTGAAAGTATGACTGGGATCTGGTAGGAACCCAATGGGCATACCCTTCAATGCCTACGTACTTGGTGATATTGTAGCCCAAGCGCAGACCCAGAGCAATCGAGCTGTCCATGTCCTCGTTGCCTTCGAACTTGTAAAATCCTACGTAAGGTGTAACATCAAAAGAACCATGCCTCACCTGCGCGTATCCTGTTGCGACAACACATGTCA
>CAZXIP010000059.1:0-9767 GCA_964640755.1 uncultured Smithella sp.
GGGATATGGTGCTGAAAAGCAAAACGATTATCGACATGAAAAACGGCCGCAGTCTTGTTTATGCCGATTCGACCAATGAAATTCCCTTCGACGCAGGCAAAGGCTATGTCCGAATGCCCTCGTTTCATTCATTGTTTACCATGGAATGGATTGACCGGGAAAACACCCGGGTAACGTTCATGGTGGACCCGGACCTTGGCAAAGGAATTCCATCGTCCATTGCCAACAGATTGATCAAAACCAACCCGTATAAAACGTTAAAGAAAATGATGAAAATGGCAAAAAAGAATCAATATATTGAGGCGGCTGCAACATCTAAATACCGTAAGTATGTTGAAGAAGCTCTCAAGAAAAATTATGTTAAATAATATCTCTGAAACATCTTTTTAAGAGTCTGGATATCATTCCCTCACGAAGAGTATCCCTGTATCTTGCGCTGGGCGGAGATAACCGGATGCATGTGAACCGCCAGCCACATCAATTTGGAGAAAAATCCCGGACAAACATGCAGCCTTCCTTAAATAAACTTTAATCGTCCATCAGGTTCCTGGCTCCGTAAAGGATAGCCTCCATGACAGGCATATACTGATAGAACAGAGGCTTCTCGCTGAGTTTGATTTCGCGGAGCTGCCGGGCAATGTCATGGTCTCCCAAAGTAAGTTCGGCTGCCTTCCCGCTCATGGATTTGCCGAATTCGACGGGATTCATGTAGATATTTGCCGCCAGGGGCACCCCGTCTTTCAGGGAGTAGGTTTTGAAGCGGTTTACCTTTTCCACGCCAGTCTTGAGCTGCTGACCCTTCAGGGTGAGGATGTTTTTTCCGCCCTCGGAAAGCCTGCAGGCGAGCATGCCGTTTTCTTTTGCAAACGTAATGTCGGCGAGGAATTTGGGATACCCGTACATCTCTACACCGCCTATGCGAGCGCGCTCTGTCGTGACCGGGAGCTGCCAGACGTATGCCGTGAAGTATCTGCGTGCCATCATTCCCAGGACAGTGATGCCCGGAATGGCCTTTTTCCGGAAGGTGATGGGGAACGAGATGGAGAATTCGTTGTAGGGATCTATATCCGACTTGCGGTATTCGAAAGCGGTAAAGGCGACCAGAGACTTTCCAACCATGGCCTCCACGGGGTGCATATCAGAATGGGGAAGAAGTTTTCGCACCTTGTCGGTGGCGGCGGTGTAGATTGCCGTCATAGACGTGTTGTCATAGTAAAAAACCGGGAGCTTGGCTTGAAGGGACATGTCCGGCGTCATGAGTTCCCACTGAACAACCCCTTTGAAAAAATCACCTCTGTTCATAGAACCTCCTCTCTTGTATGTGTTTACTGGATTTTACAATATTCTTAACAGTTATTTGTTTGCGTATTCCTGTGCGATCCGCCTGCTGAACACGGTGCTCAAGGTCACGGCGGTCACCGGAAAAAATCGGGTGAGCAGATCCAGAAATTTTGCATCCGTCCCCACCAAAATGCGTCGCTTGTTACGCTTGACACCGGAGATGATGATCTTAGCGGCATCGTCCGCCGTTGTCCGGAAGAGTTTCTCCTCGTAAAGGTTTGCGGCCTTTTCCTTGGTCAGTCCAAACATGGCCCGGTTTACGCGACCGTTGCGGGCGATGTTGGTCTTGATGCCGCCGGGGTGGACACAGCTGACATGGATGTTCGTCCCATGCATCTCCTGGGCAAGGGTTTCCGTATATCCCTTGACTGCAAACTTGGCAGAGCAGTAGGGGCCATTGTTTGGATTCGGAATGATGCCGTTGATACTGGATATGTTTACAATATGCCCCTCCGGACGTTTCTTCAAATGGGGCAGGAAAGCCATGGCGCCAAACACGACACCCCAGAAATTGATCCCCATGAGCCATTCGAAGTCTTCCATGGGAACGGTCTCAAGGAAATCACCCAGGGCAACTCCTGCGTTGTTGATGATGAGATCCACGCCGCCGTGGTTTCCGGCCGCTTCATCGGCATATTGGAAGACCTGTTCACGCTGCGAAACGTCCACAATATGGGTTGTTACTTTAACACCGTCGCCGATGAGTTTTGCGGTTTCCTGCAGCCCCGGGGCATTGATGTCCGCAAGCGCCAGGCTGCACCCTTCTTTTGCCAGGTTGACGGCAAGCATCCTGCCAATGCCCGAAGCCGCGCCGGTGACGGCTGCAGTCCTATTTTTGAGAATCTTCATTCCTGTTCATCCCCCCGATGGTATTCACGTTTGACAGCCCTGAGAAAAGCAGCCATCCATCAGATGCTGTTTGTATCGATGTCCGAAACCCGCCGGATCATAGCAAGTTTTTTCATGGGAACCGAACCGAGAAGTGCCTGTACCATGCGCGCGTCGCGGTAGCGTTTTTCCTGGCCGTAGTCCTTCATGTAGCCGTATCCGCCGAGAATTTGAACACCATCGACTGTGGCCTCGCAGGCAAGCGCAGAGACGTGCAGAGCGGCTGCGCATATTCGGGGTTCGTATCCGCTTTGTTTTTGTTCCAACTCCAGACACGACTGACAAACGCACATACCAGCGACATCGGCTTTGGTGGAGAGATCGGCCAGCATCATGGCGACTTCGCTCCACTGGACAATCGGTCTTCCGCCCTGCTCGCGTCTTTGGGCATAGTCCAGTGCTTCGGAATAAGTGCCGCGCAAAATTCCGGAACTGATCGCCACTGCCGCGGCATTCATCTGGGGCAGGACTTGTTCAAAATAAACAGGTCCCACGTTTTCTTTGCCAACCAATTGCACGCTGGCACCCTGAAAGCTTACATCCACCGCCGGACAGGCATGAAACCCCAGCGTAAAGACCGGCTCACTTTTTTCCACACCCTTACTGTCAAGATCCACCAGAAAAAAACTATAACCCGGTCCTTGACCCGTGCGCGCCGGAATGATCGCCTGACGGGCAAGATTGCCCAAAGCCAGAAGTTCAATCCGTCCTGTGAGGGTGTAGTCGCCGCCGATATTTTGCGCTACGGGAAGTGTATTAGTTGAAGCGGGATTGGCATAAATGGGAAAGGCGATCAGGTTGGTATTTACGGTGGTATCTCTGGCAGATAAAGTAACCGACAGTTTCCCCGCTTCCGCTGCCATTAAAATTTTCTGAGAGAGCGCCTGTGTAAAAATGATACCCGCGGGCGATGCATCGACCTCGCTGAGATTCATCAGGATTTTACAAAGTGCCGAAATGCCGAAACCTGCTCCGCCCAGTTCCACGGGAAGCGCAGCGTTCAGGAATCCCACCTCATGAATTTTCTTCAGGACATCCTCATAAAATTCACCGAAAGGATAGCGGTCGTGCTCGGCAACTTTTCCGGCCAGTTCCCTGGCGGCAAAAGAACATGCCAGGTCGGCAAAGGGTTTCAAATCGTCTGAGTTGAAATTGGACATAGCGTCTCCTTATTCTTCAAACACGTTTGCCTGCGGTACCGCGGGTGCGATGAGGCACTTAAATGCGTTGAGGCGATTGAGTTGATTGGTTCCCTCATAGATCTGCAGAAGCTTGATATCACGCAGCATTTTTTCCGCGCCTGCATCCTGTCTCAATCCTCTCTGGCCCATCAGTTCGATGGCCATCTGGCAGTTTTTAACGCCCAGGTCCGTCCCTGCGAACTTTGCCACCGAGGCCCAGCCCGAACAGCAGCGCTGGTCTTCCGGCTTTGCGTGATCGAAATACAGTTTTCCCATAACTCTGGATGTCACTCCCAAATCAAGGAAGGGAGAGATTACCTTGTCAAACCAGATGCGCGGCATGAAACGCAGGTATTGATAGACGGGTTTGATCTGCAGGATGCGGTAAAGGCCACGCAGACTGTTGGCGTTGTTTGCCTCCGTGTAAGCCAGCCTTCCCAGAAGAACGTTTTTATGCATCTCGGCAAGCAAACATTGCGCCCACTCCTGATTGATCAACAGGCGGCCGTTTACTTCGGTGCTGGATGCGTATTGCAGAGCTGTCTCGAACGCGCCACGCGCGACGCCGGTGCCGAAGGCACAAACACCCGGACGTGTTGCGGAAACCACATAATCGATATAGTGCTGGGAGACATCTCTGTTGGGCTGACTGGAATATTTCTTCACGAGAGCCGCGCTCATGATTACCTGGTCGTCCGGAATGAAGCAGTCCTCGAAAATGAGCACGCTTGCCGGGCAAGCCCTTTGGCCCATTTTGTTTTCATGTCCGCCGAAGGAAAACCCGTTGGCGCCGGTCTTAACAGCGAAGCCGATGTTTGTCTCGGAAGGCCGCCGGACATCTTCATAAGCAGAAAGAACCGTCCAGGTGGAAACGTGCCCCATTGAAATGAATACCTTGGTTCCGTTAACAATGTAGCCGCCTTCGACGCGTCTGGCAGTACAGGTCACTCGGCCCTTGTCCAAGAGATCGACTTCTTCGACATCCGTTCCCGCCCCGGGCTCCGTGGTGGCCAGCGCCAGCAGACAGGGCTTGCCCGACTTTTCGCCGTCAATAACCTCCTTAAGAACCCTTTTGGAAATCCGCGCGTTGCCCGATGCGACAAGACCGGCCACCGCCAGGTAATGCACGCCGATGACGTTTGCAATGCCGGCGCAGGCCGAGGCAACCTCTTCCAGGAAAAAGGAACTCGAAGGCATGTTGTATCCCTGCCCACCGAAAATTTTCGGAACCCACATCGTATAGAAGCCCCACCGATTGGCCTCCTCAATCAGTTCCCAGGGAAGGAAATCGGGATCTTCGTGCGTGCGACGGTCAAGCTTAAGAGCAAGGGGCTTTGCCACTTTCTCATTGAACTTGCGGGCAATGGCTATGACCTCCCGGGTCTCGTTTACCATGTGCTTTGGCATTTGCGGGCCATAGGGAAGACCGATATAGGAATCCTCAAATTTTGGAAAACGGGACAGCGTTGATTCAACTTCTGCCTTAGTTAACATTGAACCCTCCTGTTTTTATCCCGCTTAAGCGGGACGAGCAGTGATCCTCCGTAGCTTGCTGCCAGGTGATTGATTCCCGATCGTATCTGGCTACAACACCGGATGAGGCGCAGCGCTAAAATGTTTTTTCAAAAACCGGATCTGATCTCCTACGGTCTGTTGAAAGTACGGGGGCACGTATACGTCGAAGTGACCGCATTGATAGATGATGAGTTCGCCTTTCGGTGCCTTCCCTGCCGCCTTGACTGCCGGTTTCACGGGGGTCGTAAGATCATTGGCAGCTACCTGCACCAGCCAGGGGACACCCAGGCGTTTTGCCAGCCGTCCGGGAGAATAAAGACCCACAGACAGGAAAATGCGCGCTGCTACCCGTTCGTCCGGTTCAAATTCCGGGGGATAAAGTTTCTTCACTCCCTCCACCACACCGGGGGCCGTCATGGCGGCAAGATCGCCGGGAAAACCGATGGCGGGAACATAGTAAGGATTTCGCCGCAGCATCTTGTTTGCCAGATCCCGACAGGCGGCTGTCCCCAGTCGAATGGAATGGACCGGACCGCTTGCCGCTGCTGTTGCAAAACCGTTCATGTGTGGTGCCTGTGATATAACGGCAACAACGTCAGGATCCTTGTCCGTTGCTGCTATCTCCAGGACATGGCCTCCGCTGAATGATGTGCCCCAAAGGGCAATCCGATGTGAATCCACCTCTGACAGCTTTTTGGCAAACTTAATCGCGGCTCGCCAGTCCTGATGTTGTTTTCTGATGTCGAGGATCAACCGGGGTTCGCCTTCGCTGCCGCCAAAATGCCGGTAGTCAAAAACCAGGGCATGGTATCCGGCTCCGGCGAAGGCTTCAGCATACGCATCGAGGCGCATTTCCTTGACCCCGCAGAACCCGTGGGCAAGAATGACGCAAGGGGCCTTATTCATGCCGGGAGCTTTGAAAAACCAGCCCGTACATTTCAATCCTTCCGATAGGAATTGAATGTCCTGCCTGATCCCCATGAGCGATGCCTTTCTTGTGCCGGATAATCTGACATTAAAGATTTTCAGTTTCCTACCAAATCTTCTTGACTTTGACAAGAGTTATTGTCAGATTATTTTCATGAAAACGAAAACAATCCAAAAACGGGTCTATGGAGGTGTCGAAGCGAATCTCAGGGAAGAGGAGCGTCGGGAAAAGCTTATCGAAGCAGGGCTTGAAGCATTTGGGACCAGGGGCTATGCAAAGACCAATATCAAGATGATCTGTGGGATTGCAGGTCTGACAGAACGCTATTTCTATGAATCGTTCCATCATAAAGAAGATCTGTTGTGTGCCGTTTACCGTGAGCTGATCGATGAAGGGCAGCGTGATGCCATGGCAGCACTGCAAGACAGCAACGGTTCCCCGTTGGAAACAGCTTCGCGGGTGTTAAAGATGTTTTATCAACGGTTTCAGCAGGATCCCCGCAGGGCGCAGGTACAGCTTTTTGAAATCCTGGGAGTCAGCCCAAAAATAGACAGGGAATACCAGAACGCCATGCGTCTGCTGGCCGACCTGGTGAGACTTTTCTTATTCAAGGTTTTTCCCCGGATTCAGAAAGAAATGCTCAACAGGAGCATCATTCCGACAGGTCTGGCGGGTTCGATCATCATGATCGCGCATGAGTGGGTCCTCGGTGGTTTTATAACTCCCCTGGATGACATCATTTCCCAGTGCACGGATCTTTTTGTGGCCATGGGGAAACACCTCGAGAAAAAATCAGGACTGCAAAGCAAGCAGAAATGATCCTGCCATTCAGAATGAATATAGGGAGATGTGAAAGAGGTGGCTGCCTGTGAAAGAGTTTCGTGAATGGATCATCAACCTTATCTATAAAGGAGCAACAGGCAAAAAAAGAATTCGAATGATTCTTACCCCGCTCGTCGGCTTTATTTTCTTCTGTATCGTGTTGTTTTTGGTATTGCTTTCTTTTTATTTGGATCATCTATGGGGAGTGCCTGCATTTATTTCAAAGCCTTTCAGCATTGCCGTTTCGATGCCCTTTTTGATTTTGGGTTCCTCTTTGTGGTTATGGTGCGCAGTGAAATTCCTGAAAACAAAAGGGACTCCCGTGCCGATCAATCCACCCCCGAAACTGGTTACCGGAGGTCCTTACGCATATTCCCGCAATCCGATGATGACGGGTCTTTTCATGGTCATGGCTGGGATTGGAATTTTGTTTGGTTCAATAACGCTCACATTTATCATGACGCCACTGTTTGTTTTGATGAGCATTCTTGAATTCAAATATATTGAAGAACCGGAACTGGAGAAGCGTTTTGGACAAGAATACCGTGAATATAAAGAAAGAACCCCTATTATCATTCCCAGGATTCGCTTAAAAACATAATTTAATCTTTATTTAACACCGGGTATTCATGTTCAAGATCAATCCATAATTAATGTCGTGTTTCTTTTCAAATTCAGATAATTTAAAATAACATCTACGTACCAGTATTTACTTGGTTATTTTAAAAATATGCTTTCTGGTTCGGCTGAACACGTCGGTTATTTTGACAGTTCTTTGCTTTGTCCCGGAAAACAGCAACTCCATGTCATCAAATAAAAAATTTTTAAATATCTGTAAATCCTTACTTATAAAGGAATACTTCGACTTGTAACACATTGTCTTAATAATTTAAGTAACATAGAGCACAATTTATGCAAGGAACTAGATTCAAATGACGGTGAATCCAATTTTCAATTTTGATCTTCAGGTCGCCAAAGCAGAGAAATTAGAGGAGATGAGTAACTGAATTTCAGGGGGGCGTTATGTTATATGTGAACCACACAGATAAGAAGGAACTCCATAAGGCTTTAATTAGAGATCAAGAAGAAAATGTCCGGTTTAATGAAAAACTCATTGAGTGCTACCAGGAGATGGAAAAGAGGTACACCGGCTGTCCTGACCAATCACAGGAAGACAGTGACAAAACCGAAAACTACAGGAAGATGATCAGAGAATGGGAGGGGAGCCTGCAATTGGCCCGGAGCAGGTTGGTAAAAACGAAAAGAGAGTATGATGAAATCTACGGGGGTACGGGAGGATTAACGCTTGCTCATAGTGAAATATGCAATGAGCCTTTCACTGACTAGTGAAAGACATTCAGGGAATGAAGATCATCAACATACTGAGCCGAAAAGACTAAACAGGAAAATTGCCTTATGTTACAATAGGGATAACTGATGAGGGTGATGCTCTCTCTTTCTGTTTGTTATCAAAAAATATTCACTTAACTTTGCAATACGTTATTACAAAAATTTAATTGATTAATCTGGACCCTTTTTAAAGGGTGATGATAGAAAGAGATTATTGAATCCCCGTTTCTCAACAGGAATCCGGGGATTTCTATTGTATAGTACTGGTCATTAAAAGGAGAGTTTTTATGAAAACCTTTTGCGCTATTTTCTTCTGTCTGGCACTTTTGGGAATGATTGCCGGCTGCAGCGTTAAGTATTCCGGAATCGGCGGCGCTGCCGGTGACGCAACAACTGCCACGGTGACGGCCAATGAGCATTTTTCTCAATCACTGAAACTCGACAACCAGAAAGATTTCGATGATGCCAAACGAGGCCTGATTGCCAGGCCCCATGGAAAGATCACCAATGCGGAAGGAGTGGTGCTGATCGATTTTGACGCGTTTACGTTTGTCGAAGGCAAGGCACCCCGGACGGTCAATCCGAGTCTCTGGAGACATTCCCTTCTCAATGCCCAAACCGGCTTGTTCAGGGTAACGGAAGGGATTTACCAGCTGCGTGGTTTTGATATTGCCAACATGACTTTGATCGAAGGCAAGACTGGGTGGATCGTAGTAGACGCATTAACCTGCCGGGAAAGCGCTGAAGCGGCAATGAGCTTTGCACGCAGGCATCTGGGAAACAAACCAGTCTCGGCCGTAATTTTTACACACAGTCATATCGACCATTTCGGAGGTGCTTTGGGAGTGATTTCTCCCCGGGAGGTGTCCCGGCGTAAAATTCCTGTCATTGCGCCTGAAGGATTTATGGAGGAGGCTGTCAGCGAAAACATTTTAGTCGGAACTGCCATGGCGCGACGGGCGGGCTATCAGTTTGGCATGGCTCTCGAGCGCTCCGCCAAAGGAATGGTCGATACGGGATTAGGCAAGGTTGTTGCATCCGGCAGTTGTGGTATCCTGATTCCAACTATCATCATCAGGCAACCCCGGGAGGCCATGGTCATTGACGGTGTACACTTCGTTTTCTACAATGTGCCGGGGGCGGAAGCTCCCGCCGAGTTGACCTTCCTTCTTCCTGAGAAAAAGGCTTATTGCGGTGCTGAAATTCTGAGTCATACCATGCACAACCTGCTGCCGGTGCGGGGTGCAAAGGTACGCGATGCCCTGCGATGGGCGAACTATCTGCAGCAGGCCTTGGAGTACACCGTCGATGCCGACGTGTGTTTCAACACCCATCACCATCCGATCTGGGGCCGGACGCATATCGCTGAATTCATCACCCGGCATCGCGACGTTTACAAATACACGCATGACCAGACGGTGCGTCTCATCAATGCCGGTTATACTGCGCGCGAAATTGCTGACAGGATCAAATTGCCCACCTCACTTGAGAACTACATGTCCAGCCGCGGCTATTACGGCGATCTGCGACACAACGTCAAGGCAGTCTATCAATTCTATATGGGCTTCTATGATGGCAATCCGGCGAACCTGAACCCACTGCCGCCTGAGGAGTCGGCCAGGCGATACCTCGACCTTGCCGGCGGGGCCGGGAGGACCATCGCAATCGCACAGGACGCATTCGACAAAGGAGACTATCGCTGGAGCGCCGAACTGTTGAATCACGTCGTGTTTGCTGAGCCC
>CAZXIP010000060.1:0-9694 GCA_964640755.1 uncultured Smithella sp.
TGTGTCATAACCCTGCGGGTCACGCGTTTCGAGGAGCAACGCGACGAGAAATCTTCCTTTATCTATCTTGCTGATTTATAGATTTCTCCCTTCGGTCGAAATGACATGAGGAGTGTCATTTTTGTCTATTGCGTTGTCTAGTTTTATTTCGGCGGCATGCGCAGCGCGCCGTCCAGCCGAATGCAGCAGCCATTGAACATCGGGTTTTCAATCATGTGCAGAACCGTCTTCGCATATTCCACGGGCTTGCCCAGCCGCTTCGGGAAGGGCACTCCCTGGGCCATGCTTTCTTTAACGGCAGGCGGCATCCCTGCCATCAGAGGCGTTTCAAAAAGTCCCGGAGCAATCGTCACCACACGAATGCCATAATCGGCGCATTCCCGTGCAATCGGCAGCGTCATCCCCACGATCCCGCCCTTGGAAGCGCTGTAGGCCGCCTGTCCGATCTGTCCATCAAACGCGGCAATCGACGCTGTGTTGACAATCACGCCCTTCTCGCCATCAACGTTGGGAGCGTTGTTCACCATCTGCTCAACAGCAAGGCGAATCACATTCAGCGTTCCCACCAGATTGATCTGAATGACCTTTTGAAACAACGACAGCGAAAGAGGTCCCTTTCTGCCCAGTATTTTCCCGGCATCCGGCACTCCCGCACAATTAACCGCTGTATTGATTTTGCCAAACCGGTCGACCGTTTTGCTGATGGTCTGCCGCACATCATCTTCACTGGTCACATCGGTACGGATAAATGCGACGTTTCCTGGATTCGCTGCGGCAAGTAGGTCCCCTTTTTTCTCGTCCAGGTCGACGATAACCGCCTTTGCTCCATTCTTTACCAGTTCCAGAATCACGGCTTCCCCCAAGCCTGATGCTCCTCCGGTTACCACGGCAACAACTTCCCTGATATCCATATTTCCTCCTTTTTAGAGTTCACGTTGGAAAATTAATGATTGGTTTTACTAACATAAGAACAAGGACCTGACAACAAAATATCAGAAACCATTTTAAATCAACCACCTCACAACAAGCTGTCGAGGCATGACATGAACTTTATGATATCGCGGCAAGCTGTGTAGAATTTACGCTCGTCCCGCGGCAGCGGGATCAAAAATCCTGAGGGATCAGGCCAGGTAGGCATACGCCACATAGCATCCGTCATGACTGATGCTGAGATCAATGACAGATCGGACGCCTGCTATACAAAGCAGCGGCGGTCCAAGCCCGTTTTTTTGGAGTTTGCGCACAATGCTCATATCTTTTACTGGAAGGCGTAAATGGCGGGCAAGACAACAAAGCAGTTTAGAACGGACAAATAAAGAAGGCTCCATGCGAAATGAATTTTCCCGCCGGGGCAGCCGATCGACGCGGGCAACAATCCTGCTCAGGCCTTCAGCTGTATCAGAAGCTATGCAATGGACATAAGACGGAAAAGTAAACAGACGAACATAGACATTGCCTGAGCCGGGAATAACAACCTCACCTTCCCTGCAGAAATGCTGCAAAGAAGGTTTGCTTTCAGGTAAATCCTGAAAATCCCGGTATCGGACGGACCAGCGGCCCGGCAAAAAAGCAGCACAATGGTCATTTTTTTGAACAACCTTGTACGCCGCCTCCTTGCAGGCCCAGAAAGACCAGAGCGCAGCCTCGGGATTCCCGGAACAGCAGACCTGATCAATTTCAGTATCGGTGAGGATTTTCTTCTGGAAGCGCGAATCCTTGCTTTTTTGCCCGTTCGGCAGACGGATCAAATCCACAATATCGTTCCCGGTGTAAGGCAAAATATTTCTCCTCCATGTGCGCCAGCCGCTCTATAATCTGCGCCGCGTACTCCCGCTGCGCGCGGAGACCCTCCTGAGCGACGGGCACCGGCTTAAACACTTCCATCAGCGCGTAAAACCGGTCCCCCCAGGCGGGGATCAGGCTGAACCCGTGCTGTTTGGCACCGCGCAAATAAATACACATGACCCTGCAATCTTCCACATCCTTCACAAACCGCCCTACACCGTAGGAAAAATTGTCTTTATCAACCCGGCCGGTTCGTGATCTGCCTCCCTCGGGAAAGATCATCACCGCCTGTCCATGACGCAAAAGATAAGTACATTGATCCAGGGTCTTTTTCATTTTCTCACGGGAACCGCCCCGATCCACGGGAATGCACTTGGCCAGGTAGCAGATAACCGCCAGGAAAATATTATTTTGAAAGTTGCTTCTCTCCGGCAGGTTCCAGGGGATTTGCTTATAATGCGTAAAATGACGGATGAAACCCAACGAAACATAGCTCAGGAGAAAGGAGTCAATCATGGTCAAATGATTGGCGCATATAATCCAGGGGCCCCTGTGTCCGTCAAACTCCGCGGCGCACTGCCTTCGGAGTTCCCGCAAGTTGCGGATGCGGTAATTCATCAGGCGAATGATCAGAAAATAGAAGGGTGCAATAAAAACAAGGCCCAGCCGGCCCAAAACATTCTGCACCTGCAGCCAAAATCTGGATCTGGCATCCATATTATTCTACCCGAGTTTTTGTTTTATAATATTCACGGCATCGCCGATGGTACGGATCTTATCCGCCTCGTCATCTTCAACGGTAATGCCGAAAACGTCTTCACACTTGATGATCACATCAACCAGGCGCGCAGAGTTGACTTTTAAATCATTCAGAATGTGCGTATCAAGTGTCGCCTTCTCCAGAAGCGCCTGATCTTTTGTATAAACTTTTAAAATATTCACCATCTCTTCAAAAATTTTCTTATCATCCATGATATCGACTCCTTATTGTTATTTTTCTTCCCATTTTTTAAATATGAGGCAGCTGTTCACATCTCCGAAACCGAAACCGGCCTTGGCCAGGTATTTCAATTCCGGAAATTCCATGCAGGTTTGGGGAATCTTTGCCGCGTATGGCATAATGTCCGGGTGCACATCTTCACAATTGATCGACGGGTGCAAAAACCCCCGATAAACCTGAAGCACAGAAGCCACGCATTCGATGGCCCCGGCAGCGCCGAGACAATGTCCAATCAAGGACTTTGTCGAATTAATGTACGGGAAGCTGTCCGGTGTTCTTTCCAATGCGTCCGCCCAATTCCGAACTTCTATCGGATCAGCGTAGGTAGCTGTCAAATGGCCGTTAATGGCATCAACCTGCGCCACATCAATGCCGGCATCACTTACTGCATCACGGATGCATCGTTTCACGCCTTCAGGGTTGGGAGCTGTCATGGAACCGCCCATCCTCTGACCGCCGCTGTTCACGGCACCGCCGACGATTTCCGCATAAATTCTAACCCCTCTGGCCAGTGCCGTCTCGAGATCTTCCAGAAGCAGCATGGCGCCTCCGGCGCCCGGAACAAAACCACAGGCCGTAGCCGACATCGGTCGGGAACCGGCCGCGGGATTTTCATTGAACTTCCGGCAGATCACCCTCATGGCATCAAAACCGCCCCAGATATAAGGCGAGGCGCCTTCCGACCCTCCAGCGATCATACGCTTGGCAAGGCCTGTTCTGATTCGCCAGAAGGCGTCGATAACAGCCTCGTTGCCCGTGCTGCATGCCGAGGAATTAGAGGTCACTTTATTGCCGGCCCCGATTAATCCCCCAATGCGGGCGCTGGTACCGCTGTTCATCACCTGCTCCACAACACGGCTGCCCAGTCGCCTGACCCGGCCTTCATTAATCATGGGCACAACACTCAGCGCAATCGTATCCATTCCACCGATGCCGGAACCTGCGATGACTCCCGTGTCCCAGTCCACGGTATCATCATCCGCGTCGGGCATGCTGAAACCGGCATCCGTCCATGCATCCACGGCCGACACGGACGCGTAGCCGATATTGTCATTGATAGACATCAGCTTTTCGCGGTCGAAATAACTCTTGCGAATTGCTTCAAAATTTTCCGGGACGCCGGCAATCTGGCAGCCAAATTTCAAATCAGCCAGCAGCGGCTGAAAACGGATGCCGGAGAGGCCTTCACGCAGTGCCTTTTCAAAATTATCCAGACCATGCGCATTCGGCGCGGCAACGCCCATTCCTGTAATAACCACCCTTTTATTCATCGTTCGACTCCCATCCCGGCCAATTTCCCCGTACACACCACTTCACCGGTTTCCCGTTCCATGCTGACGCTCACTTTCAATGCGCCTTTTCGCATATAAATTTTTTCCCCTCTCACGATCACCCGCTCACCCGGCAGCACGATGCCCCTGAATTCGACATCCTCGGCCAGGGAAAATAGACTCAGCGGGCTCTTCATTGCCGCGGGCCGCACATTGCTCTGACACGCCAGAAGATACAACCCGTAAGCCACCACACCGACCTGAGCCATTGACTCGATCAGAATCACACCCGGTGTGATCGGCCGTCCGGGAAAATGTCCCGGATAGAAAAATTCATCTTCACGAAAACGGTAAGCCCCGACAATTTCCTGCTCGTTGAGGATCAGAATCTCATCAATAAAGCGGAACGGCTTCTGCTGCGGCACCAGAGCCAGGATTTCCTGTATGATGCTGTCATCAGCCTCCATAAAGGCCTCCGTTGACGTGAATCACCGAACCATTGATATAGGTGCCCTTCAAAGCCAGAAAGGTGACCACCTCGGCGATTTCTTCCGGTTTCCCGATACGACCCAGAGGAATTCCCGCCATCATTTTTTCTTTCACTTCAGCCGGCAATCCGGAGGTCATGTCCGTTTCAATAAAACCGGGCGCAACTGAATTGACCAGAATATTACGGCCGGCCATCTCCCGTGCGAGTGACCGGGTAAAAGCGTCAAGCGCGGCCTTTTCCATGGTGTAGGGAATCTGACCCGCGTTGCCCGTGTGGCCGACCACGCTGGAGATGTTAATAATACGCCCGGCAGATTTTCGAACCATGAACTGACGCAGAATTCTTTTGGTCAGATACCAGGCACCGCGCGTAAGCGTCCTCTGCTCATCGAACTGCTCCATCTTCATCGATAAAATATCCGCATTGAACGACTGGCCGGCGTTGTTGACCAAAACATCCACGCGACCGGCCAGTTCTTTTAATTTATCGATCATCGCGTCAATCTGCTCAACATTCGCCAGATCCGCCTGGGCCAGAAAACCGTCTTTGATTTCGGCAAGCAAAGCCTGCGCCTTCTCAACGCTGCTCCTGTAGTGAATGCCGACCCGAAAGCCTTCCGCAGCCAGGGCACGCACACAGGCGGCCCCGATGCCCGTGGCGCCTCCTGTGACCAATGCAACCGGTTTGTCCATTACTTTTCATCCCCTATTTTCAGCATCAGATGCGCCCAGGAAAGCCCCGCTCCGACAATCGACATTGCCACGCAGTCACCGGACTGAATTTCGTCCCAGTGCGCGGAGAGCGCTGCGGGCGCACCGCAGCATCCGGTATTGCCGAACTGGTCAACACCGTACCAATGATTTTCCGGTGCAATACCCGTGCGTTCGCAAACGGTCGTCAGCATGCCAAGATTGGCCTGATGACCGATAAATATGAATCTTTTGGCGCCATCGGCATAAATATTTTTAAGATCGCGGACACCTTCGGTGGTCTTGCGGATGGCAAAACCCTGGACGGCGTTGCCATCTTGATAAAAACGCCAGTTCCAGCCGATGCCGACTTTTTCCCAGGCAGAAGGACGGGAACCGAACGTACTGCTCACAAACGCGGCACGTGAAGGAACCCGGGTTGAGACAATCGCGGCGGTACTGCCGTCGCCAAACAAAACAGCAATGGAACGATTGGAATAATCCACCGACTTCGTGAGTGTTTCGGAATCCACAACCAGCACGTAAGGTGGCAGGGCGTCCGGCTGCATCATGGACAAATAATTCATCTGCATCCCGAAGGAACTGCACGCAGAGTTCATATCCAGGCAGGGCACTTCGATGCCCAGTTCCGCGGCAACGGCAGATGATTCGGCGGGAGCTATATTGTCCGGCGTTGAAGTGCCGGCAATCACCATGCCGATATCTTCGGGTTTCAGATTCGCCCGCGCAAGAGCCTTTCGGGCAGACGCTGCCGCCATTTGAGCGTTTGTATAAAGACGGGCTTCACATGCGGCCCGAAAGTCTGCATTTTTGGTATCCCTGATGTAATCAAGAGGAAAAACCGTGCGGCGGTTGGCAATACCGACTCGCTCGAGAATCCATTCATTGGTGGTGCCGATATCCAGATCTTCCAGAAATTTATTGGAAATAATATTCTCCGGGTTAAAATGCCCCATGGCGTGAAGATACAGCATATTTAAACAATCTCCCGTCCAATAATCATGTTCTGTACTTCGCGGACGCCCTCATAAATGTCGATGATATGAGAATCACGGGCCAGCTTTGAAATTTCGTATTCCGTGGTAAAACCATAGCCGCCGTGCAGGTGAAGACCTTCGGTGGCGCAAAAGACGGCCGCTTCCGCGCAGGTGTTTTTGGCAAGCGATGCGTAGATACCCGCGTCCTTCGCCTTTTCCTGAATTTTACATCCGGCTTTGAGGAGCGAAAGCTCCGCCAGTTCCACTTTTTTCCACATGGCGACAATCATTTCGCGGGCGACGGGCAGATCGCAGATGCGCTGACCGAACTGCTTACGCTCACTGGTGTAGGCAATGGTCACATCAAGCGCCCTTTTGGCAAGGCCCAGACCGATGGCGGCAACCATCGGACGTGCGAAATCCAGCACGTCCATGATGTACTTGAAGCCGAAGCGCCGGTTACCGATAATCTGATCAGGCTGAATAATGACGTCCTCAAAGGTGACGCTGGCCGTATTGGACAGCCTCTGCCCCAGCTTGTCCTCCGGCTTTCCGATGATAATTCTTCCTCCGGTGGGGAGTTCTATTTCCCGGGTTGAGCCGCCCACGTCAGGGAGGTCATCGGAGGTCAAATGAGGGGCGGGAATAACCACGCACGCCATAAAGTTGCCCGTGGGTGCTCCGGTCTTGCACAGCACCGTGAACTGGGATGCGTAAGACGCGTTGGTGATAAAACACTTGGAGCCGTTTAAAATATAGGTCCCATCGTCACGCTTGGCAATGAAGCTGGTCATCATGGAATTGTCAGAACCGGCTCCCGGTTCGGTGAGGCAGAATGAAGCCAGTATCGGCTTTTCAACAAAGGGCCTCAGGAACCGCTCTTTTTGTTCCTCTGTCCCGTGTTGACTGATGACCACGTTGGCCAGATCGTTGCACATGGCGGACGTGGCAATGCCTGTGTCGCCGTATGATATTTCCTTTATGATCATCGCTGAAGAAAACACATCGATCTCAAACCCTTTGACCGATTCCGGGATGCACAAATTAACCACTCCCATTTCCCATGCTTTATTGATGATCGGCCATGGAAATTGATGTCCCTTTTCCATCTCCAAAATGTGTGGCGTTATTTCGTTTTTAACCAGCTTGCGCACGGTTTCTACATACATAATTTGATTTTCATTGAGATTTAAATCCATAAGCTGCCTTTCATTTACTCTGTGATTCAATAAGATATTATCTGGTGGTTCATGAAGCTCCGGCAAAGATTTTTTCCGCAGAGGTAAGCCCCGTAATGGAATCACAGGTCACATCGATGGTTCTGAAAAAATCCCGCAGAGGGCGTCCGGGGCCGATTTCGTAAATCCGTGAAGCGTGCCGGGCCAGAACCTGCATGTTTTCACGCCACAGGACGGAGTTGGAAAGCTGGTTGACCAGATTGTTGATGACCGCATCAACGCTTGAGGCATGAAAGAAACCTGCATAGTTCGAAGTCACGCTGGAGGCATTGCTGATGTCAAATGATTTGCTGAAATTTTTCAAGGTTTCGGCAAAAGGCTCCTCTATTTTTTTCATAAAACGACTGTGGAAAGGCGCGCTGACGTTGAGTTTCACAAACCTGAACGTTTTAGGAGCCGCAAACAGGTCTTTGCATCGATTCTCTGCCTCGGGCAAAGCAGCGGCATCTCCGCTGATCACCACCTGGTTGGTGGAGTTGATATTGGCGATGTCAACCGGCAAATCCTCGATCATCTTCTTCAAAGCGGGGACATCAATACCTTCGGAAATCACCGCGGCCATAGAGCCTACGCCCACAGGAACCGCGTCCTGCATCAGCTTGCCGCGCATCCGGACAATCTGCACCGCATCGGCAAACGGGATGACGCCTGCCACAACCAGTGCGGTGAATTCTCCCAGCGAATGACCGCCGAAATAGCCGGCCTGAAAGCCGTACCGTTCGGCCAGGCCACGAATCATAGCCACTTCGGTTGTCACAATGCAGGGCTGAGTGTATTCGGTCAGGTTTAATCTTTCATCTTCATTAAAACAGATCGAAGCAACATCCAATCCCACGGCATCGGATGCTTCTTCGTAGGTTTGACGACACACGGACATTTGATCGTAAAAATCCTTGCCCATTCCCTGCCTTTGCGATCCCTGCCCAGGGAAAACGGCCACTATTCTTTTTATCTCAGTCATATCAAGTCCTCATCATTTGAGCTGCTGCCCGCGTCAAAGCACAATCCATGCCATGATATCGTTGTTTATGCACATTCGGCTAAAGATTGAATCATCTTACTATTTACAATTAAAACAATAGAACACCCACTTACTGTGTTCCCTTTGGACGTATAAACTATTTTGCACTGCGAACAGATTTTCGCTGTGCAAAAAATAAATTTCTGCATGTTGAAGTTGACATTATACTACATCATGGTAGAGAGCTATTAAAACGAAGAACAGACTAAGTCAAGTTGAAATTATATCGCATTTTCTCAGATAATATTGATGATTTTACTGAATCGAAATTTTTATAACCGCCCTACCCTGGATGTTGCGCGTGACCTGCTGGGGAAAAAACTGGTTCGCCGGGTAGACGGCGTGGAACTATCCGGAATCATTGTTGAGACTGAGGCCTACTGTGGAACCGGAGACAGCGCCTGCCACGCACACCGTGGACGAACCGAACGCAACGCGGTCATGTTCGGCCCTCCGGGCTATGCTTATGTGTATTTTACATACGGAATGCACTATTTGATAAACCTGGTGACTGAGGAAGAAGGCAATCCCTGCGCCGTTCTGCTTCGTTCCATAGAGCCCATTTCAGGACTTAAGGAAATGCAGGCGCGCAGAAAGCGTCACGGAAAAGAACTGACCAATGGGCCTGCCAAGCTCTGCCAGGCATTGGGCATCGACAAATCGTTTAACGGATGGGATGTAACGCGGGGCGACAGGCTATGGGTGGAAAACCATCAAAATGAAAGTCTGTCCATGGTCCTGTCCACACCCAGAATCGGCATTGAGTATGCCCGCAAAAAAGACCGTGAGGCGCTCTGGAGATTTTTACTTAAGCCCTAAGGATCCAGCCCTGTTTTTTCAGATGCATTTCCCTGACTGGAAAGCTCCAGAAACATTTTCCAACTGGCCAGAAAAAATGCAGCAACCACGGGACCCAGAACAAAACCTGAAAATCCGAAAGCCGCGATGCCTCCCAGGGTTGATAAAAATATCAGCAGCGCATGCATCTGAATGTCCTGTCCGAGAAGAATCGGACGCAGCATGTTATCCACGGAACTGATGACAACGAATCCAAACACCAAAATGGCAATTCCCTGCCAGATGTGCCCCAGAAGCAGCATGATGATGCCGGCCGGCACCCAGATGATGGAATTGCCGATTGCCGGCACAATGGAAAGACCGACCATCAGCACACCCCAGACCAGTGCCCTGTCAACACCGGT
>CAZXIP010000061.1:0-9672 GCA_964640755.1 uncultured Smithella sp.
TCCGGTCCGCTGGTCAAGGATTATCCGTCGATTGATTTTTCTGAAGTGACAATCACATTACTGGAGGCCGCCCAATATCTGGTCGCACCCATGCCCGACAACATCCGCGATTACACGGTTCGGCAGTTAAGTGATATGGGCGTGCAAGTGCGTCTGAACAAGGTGGTTGCCGAAGTGACACCGGAGAAGGCGCTACTTAAAAACGGGGAGACGATATTAACCCATACGGTCGTCTGGACAGCGGGTGTTCGGGGAGAGGACCTTCCCGACAATTCCGGCATTCCCGTCGGCCGCGACGGACGCGTACCGGTGCGCGCCTCGCTCCAGATTGTGAATGACGATCGCATATACGTGATCGGTGATCTGGCCGCCATTAAAGAAGATCAGCGCGTGCTGCCGATGGTCGCGCAGGTTGCCATTCAGTCCGGTGTGAAAGCCGCGCAAAATATTGTGCGCCAGATTGCCGGGCAAGCGCCTGAACCTTTCCATTATTTAGACAGAGGGTCGATGATCGCCATCGGCCGCAAGGCGGCGGGCGTCGCGATCGGAGGAAAAACATTCAAAGGATTTATCGCCTGGATGATGTGGCTGATCATTCACCTGTTCAACTTGATCGGGTTCCGCAACCGTGTTATGGTGCTGACCAACTGGGCGTGGGATTATCTGTTGTACGAGCGCGCAGTGCGCTACGTCTTCCCCTCCAAAATGCCCGTCGGTTCGCGCGTGAGTTCATGCACGAGCACCGACGCGGTGAAAAAAGATAGCTAAAGTCTGCATCAACATTGTGGCAGGATATTAAGCTGATTGCACAATGCGCTGTTTTACAAGGTTCAATGGATTCAAAAGAGGCGGCAGGGCGCTTTCGGCCGCCTCCGGAACCTTGAGTTGCTGAAGCGTGTGATAGGAAGCTTTTATCTGCGGACGCTCCAGCTGTTTTAAAAAGAAATAGGAAATATTCACGAAAAGATCGCGCGGGAAGATGCCCCGGATGTTTTTGTAACCGTATTTCTTAAATCCGTCTCTGATGATTGTAGAACAACTATTGGTAAGGATATTAAAATCTCTGTATTCCCCGGGTTTTTTAGGATCGGCCGGCGTGTTGCTGATCGTATCCAGTTCGTCGTGGAAAAGCTGAGAGAACTTTTGTGTGTCCAGGCCGGTGATTCTCAGGACATGGATCGTCCGCATGAAAAGCCTGCCGAATTTATCATAATAGGGTTTTTGGGGATCATCCGTGTTGTCGCGTCCATAGACCGGATGCGGCGCAAACTCGCCCAGTGCGGGCCGAAAGAAATACTCTTCGGTCTTCATGACTTCATTTTCGTTGATCAGGTGTGAAAAGTTGAATATTTCGCCGCTTACGTTAACAGCCATATGCCCCAGAAACGACGTTGGATATTTCACCAGCCGTTCATTGAAATAAAGCTCAACCGTCAATTCGTATGGAGCCGGTGCATCCGGCCACATAATAACGATGGGCTTTCCCGTTTCGTAGTCTCTCTGGGGAAGCCTGCGGGCACACACCGCTAGCCCGTTGAAGTGCGCCAGGTATCCGTTCCAGATGATTTCGTCCTTCAGATACTGTACACCGTCCTGCCCCCGAAGGAAGGTCTGTCCTTCGGTGTGTGTTAATACCCCTTTATAAATTATTTCTTCCATGAAAATATTTATACAGAAAGCGGCACAGAATTGAAAGTATAGTCTTTCTTACTTCTCGAGTAGAAGAATCATCTTTTTGCCGGACGATCCCTTTCGGACTACAGGCTGATATTGTCCTTCCCGTTAACCACGTAAAACCGGTCGTTCACAGCGCGAATAATGCTCAGGATATTATAATGCCTCAAAAGGCTTACGCTCAATACTGTCGGTGATGCGCGCGTTACCAGGACCGGCGACCGCGCATTGATTATTTTGAATGCGATCTCGCTGGATATGCGTCCGGTCGAACAAATCATCTTGTCTTCCAGGCTTATGTCGTTTACCGCAGCGTAGCCGATAACCTTGTCAATGGCATTGTGGCGTCCGATCTCATCAAAGAACACCAGACGCTCCCCTGCCAGTGAATAAAGAGCGGCTCCATGAACACCATGTGTCGCCTCATGCTCTCGCGAATAGGTCAGAAATTCACTCATGGATTGAAGGACAACCTCCGCCCGGATCAGCGGCAGGCTGTTGCGGACCAGATCATCGGAAGGAATATTCTTTCTGCTTCTGCCACCGGCGGCGGTGATGGTTTTAATCCATTCGAGTTTCTCCGCAATGATCTTGTCGTTAACCAAAACGGCATTGACTGTTAAATTTTCTTCGTCGATGTCCAAGGTATTAATCTGATCCGTATTGGTGATGATGCCCTCGGTAATCAGATAACCGGTTATGTGTTCGCGCATGTAATTGCCGGAGCAAGCCATCGTTACGTATGGATTGCCATTGATTTTCAGCAGCAAAGCATACTCTGTGGAAAACGGCTGTGACACTTCAGACAAAACACCATCCCGGTATTCGTGTAGGATAATGTTTTCCCAGTTCGGTAACGTCATATCTCTTCCTCCCGGATTTATATCTTGCTTTTACCAGTAATAATAATGATTGACAAGAATTAAGCAAATTAACTATCCTGACTTACCTGCAAAAAAATGGGGATAGCTAAAAATGTTAAGCCGCACTGCCGCCATACTAATGATGATTGACTTTCAGGGCAATCTGGCCCGGGCCATGGTTGATAAGGAAAATCTTTTTGCCAACAATGTTAAACTGATACGGGGATTTCGGGCGCTGGACCTGCCGATGATGATAACGGAACAAACACCGGAAAAGCTGGGGCCGACCATCCAGCAGCTATCGGGAGAACTGGGCGGCTTGAAACCGATTGCCAAAGAAACATTCAGCTGCTGGGCTGACCCATCCTTTCGTGACCAGCTCGAGTCCCTCACCCGCCGGCACGTTGTTCTGACCGGTATCGAATGCCACATTTGCGTGTACCAAACCGCCCTGGATTTAATGCAAAACGGCTATAGTGTCCACCTGGTCGCGGACGCCGTTTCTTCGCGCACGCCCGAAAACCGGGAAGTTGGCATTCAGGCCATCAAAAGCGCAGGAGCGCACATCACGTCAACGGAAATGGTCCTGTTTGAACTTTTACGCACGGCTGCCGACCCGAAAGCCAAAGAAATATTTACTATTGTGAAATAAAGGAAAGCCTCATGCTGAATATTGAACAGTTTCGATATGGTGATAACCTGGCTTATCTCCTTTACGGCAGGACTGAGGCCATGGCCGTTGACGGTGGTGCATGGCAGGAAATACTGGCTTTTCTGGAGGAAAATCACCTGATCCTGAAATATGTAACCAACACGCACCGGCATTATGATCACATACCGGGCGACGACCACCTCATCAAAAAAACTAATGCTCAATTTCTGGACTGCGTAACCCTTGCCGATAATGAAACCATCCTGATTGACAATGAACCGGTTGTGGTTTACCGGACACCGGGGCATTCCAAAGACTCGATTTGCTTTCACACAGGCAACAACCTCATTACCGGCGACACGCTTTTCAACGCAACTATCGGCAATTGCTTTTCAGGCGATCTGAAAGGTTTCTTCCATTCCATTAAACGATTAATGACGCTGCCTGACGACACACGGATTTTTGCCGGGCACGATTATGTGGGGGATTCTCTCGCGTATGCCAAACATGTAGAGCCGCAAAACAGGGACATTGAACGATTCCGGCAAGCTCTTGATCCCGGCTTTCTCTATTCCACCCTGGCCGAAGAACGCCGGATCAATCCCTATTTGCGTTTCAACGAAGAGCCGATATTAAAGCTGATCAAAGACAAAGGCCTGCCGCACGCGACCGATTGGGAACGCTGGCAGTCCCTGATGACCATCGATTGACAATGACCCGAGTTTAATCAGTATGGACCATGGAAACAGTGACCTTCAAAGGCCGGTAAAAATTGGCGAAGAACAAAAACCCTAATTTGATAAAGGAGAAAACAACATGGCCAGAATTGAAGTTGGGAATGTGTTCGGAGATTTTTCGTTGAAAAGCCACACGGAAGCGGTGGTGGACACGGCGGCATTGGCAGGCAAAAAAATCCTTTTGTCTTTTCACCCGCTGGCCTGGACGGAAGTGTGTGCCAAACAAATGCAGTCGCTGGAAGCCAATTTTGAAGCTTTCCGGTCACTCAACACCGTGCCGCTGGGGTTTTCGGTCGATTCCGTACCCTGCAAAAAAGCATGGGCAATAAGTCTTGGCATTGAAAAAGTCGATTTGCTGGCAGATTTCTGGCCGCACGGCGGTATCGCGGCAAAGCTCGGCATTTTCATCGACAAGTTCGGTTTTTCGGAGCGGGCCAACATCATTCTTGACGAACAGAGAAAGGCTATTTTCGTGAAGGTCTATCCGATTCGGGAATTGCCGGACATTAACGAGGTTCTTGATTTTCTAAAAAGATAAATCGAAGAACGGGCAGAAGCTGCAAAGACATCCCTTGAGTCCGGAAACGTCATCAGGTCAGATAGCTGTGCAGACTCGGCAACAGATTAACGCCAAGATAGGTAAACAACACGCAGGCAAAACCGATGATGGCCATGACCGCCATACGCACACCTCGCCAGCCGCGCACCAGACGGACATGAAGCATCACAGCATAAGCAAGCCAGGTGATGAGCGACCAGGTTTCCTTTGGGTCCCAGCTCCAGTAAGACCCCCAGGCGTAATGCGCCCATACGGAACCGGTCACAATCCCCAGCGTGAGAAAAATAAACCCCAGTGCTGTGCAGGAATACATCAGATCATCTATTTGATGTTCTGAAGGAAGCAGGCGCATCAAAGCACGAACACCGGATGAATCATGAGCGGCGGCTTTCCTGACAAAGAACATGACCCCCAGCGCAAAAGTGACCGTGAAAGCGGCATAACCCATAAAACAGGTCAGGACGTGCGACGTCAGCCAGTTGCTTTGCAGCGCGGGAATCAGAGGCTCAATACGATTACTGACTCCCGGGGCGATGGAGGCATAGGCCATTATTAAAAACGCCACGGGCATTACAAAAACGCCAATGCTCCGATTCTTTAACTGACGCTCCATAAGCAGATACAAAAAAACAATTGTCCAGGCAAAGAAAATCAGCGATTCGTAAAAATTGGACACAGGCGCGTGTCCGATACCGAGATCGTATGAGGTCTTCCAACGGATGATGAGCGCGACGCTCTGGGCAACAAGCCCGGCGAGCGCAATCCCGCTTCCCAGTTTTCCCCAGAATTCACGCCCCAGGATCATCCGGAAAAGGTAAAAGACAAAAGCGCCAAAATAAATAAATGTCACCCAGCTTAAAATGGTTGTGTTAATCATTTGGGATTCTCCAGATTACCCTTCAGCTGAGTAATAAGATGACGCACTTCGCGTTTCAGGCCAACTTTATTTTTGATGCTTCGTCCCGCAATCGCGATGCGGACCCGGCCCTTGTGCTGATCAATCCGGATCCAGATCTGACGCGCGTATGAAAAAATGATGATCATCAAACCGCATATCAGAAGGACCGCTGCAGCCGCCACAACAGGAGTTCCCGGATCACGGTTGACCTGCAGCCCGGTATAATATTTTTCCTCGATCCCCAGAAGAGAAAATGTATAAGGACGGAAAAGGCCGGGATTAAAAACCCGAACCTGTTCGAAAACATCAGGGACAACCTGCCTGATCCGGTCGATTTCCTGAAATACCCAGAAAGTTGCCGTATCTTTTTCAGAACGGACGGCAACTTTAATCGCCGGGCCCATTTGCATCATGTTATCTTCAACTCTCATAACCTGAAAGGTCCCATCATTTCCGGGAAGCTCAAATGTGTATCCCGCGCTCACATTCATAATGTCACGGCGGCCGCCGTCCCGCAACAAAGCCAGCGTTGCTTTCTTGCCCGGGGCCGGACCGTAACTTGCCTGATAAAAGCGGAACCCTTCAAAATCGACGGGATGATTCACTAAAAGCCTGGCTGAACGGACTGCTTTGTCATTCTTGATGAATGTCAGGTCGGACTGGAAAAGTTTGGGTGCTCCGCTTTTATATCGTTCTACAGCAAATTTGTCGCAGCGCACCGAGAAAGGAAGAGGCATCGTCGGGCCACCATTGCGCAGGCTGATACCACTGACCGTTTCACCTTCAAGCATTTTGACAGATCCCTCGATGCCAAAAACGGACCCGATGACCGCACCGCATATTAACCCTAAAATGCTCAGATGAACCATGTAAACACCAAAATGAGCAAAGCGCCCCTTCTGCGCGCACAGATACACACTGCCTGCATCATCCGCCTGCTGAAAAGAATGATACTTTTTTTTCAACAAACTGACAGCCGCATCCACCGCTTTCTTCACATCCGATTCCGGATAAAAAAAGTTTTCTTCAGGAAGATCCTTGAAAGCATCCGGATCAAGCGGGACAGGGTTTGAACGGAAACGGCGCCATGCCGCCGGAAATCGATCCAGCGAACAGATCAACAGATTAACTGCCAGCAGACCCATCAGAAGGATAAACCAGACGGAGTGATACAGATCGAAAATTTGCATTTTCTGCAGGAATGAAAAAAGGCCGGGCGGTATCCGTCCCGCAAGTTCCGCCGCGGCTTCCCGTTGGGGAAACAACGTTCCGATCATGGCAAAGAAAGCAACGAGCAGCAGCAGAACTATGGCCAGCCGAACGGATGCAAAGAAAAACCAGATGCCGGATTTTTTTTTGCTCAAACGATTTTCTCCTGAAAGCGATGTAAAAGCAATGTGGAAAACCATTTATCATGATGTTTCCCGCAAAGCAATTCTCGATTAACAGAGTGGCTTGAAAACAGGCTCGGGAGGAATACATGAAGCGCGGCATGTCATATACATATGGTCTCTGCACGCAAAAAGGGCTCATCAGCTGCCGCCGGATATTGAGCCCTTGATATCGCATAACCGGTTTTTTTAACGCAAACAATTTTATCAGGTTCCCAGGTATGCTTTTTTCACTTTATCGTTATGAATCAGCTCTTTGCTCAAACCGTCCAGCACCAGACGGCCGTTTTCCAGAACGTAACCGTGGCGCGTAATCATCAGGGCAATTTGTGCATTTTGTTCAGACAGGAAAATCGTAATGCCCATTTTATTGAGCTCAGTGATCGCTTCGGCGATTCCTTCCACAACCATCGGCGCCAGCCCCATGGAAGGTTCATCCAGAAGCAGCATCTCCGGTTTGGACATAATCGCCCGTCCGATCGCGAGCATCTGCTGCTCGCCTCCACTGAACGTACCGGCCATCTGCTTGAATCTTTCCTTCAATCGAGGAAACAGGTCATAGACCTGCTCCAGTGTTTCCTTGACGTTTTGCTTATCTTTTCGATGATACGCCCCCAACATCAGGTTTCTGTATACCGAAAGCTGAGGGAAAAGCTGTCTTCCTTCAGGGCACAGCGCCAGGCCCTTGCTTACAATTTTGTGTGCGGGCAGATGGCTGATTTCCTCACCCTTGAACTCGACCCTGCCCTTCACCGGTGGCAGCAACCCGACAATCGTTTTAAATAACGTTGTCTTGCCGGCCCCATTGCCGCCGAGCAGCGCGACAAAATCGCCCTTCGCAATCTGCAGCGACACGTCATGGATGACCTGATGCTCGCCAATCATGGTGGTTACATTAATGAGTTTCAGCATCTTTTTTTCTTCCCAGGTAGGCTTCGATGACCTGCGGGTCCGCGGCAACATCCGATGGCCTTCCTTCCGCAATTTTTTTCCCGTAATTTAAAACAACGATTCTGTCGGCCAGATCCATAATCATCCGCATCTTGTGTTCAATCAGACAGACGGTAATGCCTTTTTTATTGATCTTTCGGATCAGTTCGGTAATCCGCTCCGTATCCTCCTGAATAAGACCGCCGGTCGGCTCGTCAAACAGAATCAGTTTCGGATCACTGATCAGGGCAATCCCGATTGACAACATCCGCTGTTCACCCTGCGAGATGGAAGAAGCCGTATCGAAGGCCCTGGCTCCCAATCCCACGAAGTTCAGCATCTCCATGACTTTTTCTTCCACAATCTTTTTATCTTTTTTCCACTGTGGCGTGTGGAAAATCGATCCCCAGAATCCGCTGGTGGTGCATTTATAGTATCCAAGGGCCAGATTGGCCGCCACCGGCAGCTTTTCAAACAGAGCGGTCAGCTGGAATGTCCGCGCAATCCCTTTGCGGGATATCCGGCTTGCACTCAAACCGGCAATTTCGTCTCCCGCGAATTTGATACTGCCGGACGTGGGTCTGCCTGCTCCGCTGATCAGGCTGAAGAGAACCGATTTACCCGCGCCATTGGGGCCGATAATCGACAGGATCTCTCCTTCGTTGACTTCAAAGCTCACATCGTTGACAGCGACGGTGCCGCCAAAACTTTTCACCAGATTTTCACCTTTAAGCAGCACGCTTGCCTCCCGCCTTTGAGTTCCGAATCCTGTCGCGTAATTTGTTGAATAATCCCATAAAACCTGTCGGGAAATAGATAATGACGACAATCAGCAGGAATCCAAACAAAATCATCTGATAATCCTGTAAAAACTGCAGATACTCCAGGAGAATAGGGATGATAAAAGCACCGATAACCGGACCCGCCAGTGTGGTCATGCCTCCCAGAAGCACATACATCAGGAAATTGAATGTCATGGTAACCGAAGCAACCGACGGAGAAATGCTTCCCATCAAACTGGCATATATACCTCCGGCCAATCCGGCAAAAAAATTGGCCACAATAAAAGAAAGCAACTTGGTGCGGAAGGTGTTTATGCCAACTGCTTCCGATAAATCTTCATTGATGGCTGTTGCGAGGAAAGTCCGCCCTCTCAGCGAATTGATCAAGCGATACATGACAAACAGGGTCAAAAGGAGAAAACACAACACCAGATAATACTGGGAAACCGGGGAATCAAATGTGAGCTGACCCAAACCGGGTATGGAAACAGGACTTGGCAGGGGAATGCCCACCATGCCCGTGTGACCGCCCGTCAGCTCCATCCAGTTGCCCGCAAGAAGATAGATAATTTCTCCAAGACAAAGCGTGGTAATGGCAAAGTAAGCTCCCCGTGTCCGCAGGGCAGGCAGGCCGACCCAAAAACCAATGAACGCCGCAAGAACGGCCGAGGCAGGCAATGCCAGCCAGAAATTCCAGCCCAACTTAGATGTAAGAATCGCAACGCCGTATGCGCCGATTGCAAAAAAACCGCCGTGCGCCAGAGACATCTGTCCGGTATACCCCATGATCAGATTCAAGCTCAACGCACCAATAGCAAAAATGCAACTCATGGTAATAATCTGCGCATAATACAAATTTGTTATCACGTGAGGAAGAACCAGGGCAATCGCCAGGACAACCAGGTAAAACCAATTCTCTTTCAGCCACTTCATCATCTGCCCTTAATCTCCTTCCCGAACAAACCGGTCGGTTTTAATGAAAGGATCAGGACCAGTGCGCCAAAGCCAAAGACATCTTTATAGGCCGATGATAAATATCCGCCGCCGATGGCTTCGATCAAGCCCAGAATCATACCACCGGCAATCGCCCCCGGGATACTGCCCAATCCGCCGAGGATAACGATAACGAAAGCTTTCATGCCGACCATAGATCCCATGCTGGGCGATATCATGAAGATGGGAGCGA
>CAZXIP010000062.1:0-9583 GCA_964640755.1 uncultured Smithella sp.
AGCATACGGCTCATATCCGTAGTGTCCCTGGTTCAAATCCAGGCACCGCCACCAAGTTTTTATGCACCCCACTCGGCTCAGGCGGGGTTTTTCAAAAAGAATCGCATGAAGCTCAAATCCAAAATTGAAGATACCTGTTTTCTGCCCCGGTCTTTCCTGAAAAACAGGCACATTCAGTCCATAATGGCTTCCGCGCGATTACTTATCCCCCCTCACCGCACCCTGCTGGATCACTCAAAGGAACTAATCATCACCACATCGGAAAGATCGAAACTGCTTGCCCATATTTCCCGGCATCCCGTTTCCAGGGGGTTGATCATCATCATGCACGGCTGGGAGGGTTCGTCTTCTTCCGCATACGTTCTGGCCGCCGCTTCATATTTTCATGAGAAGGGTTTCTCCATCGGCCGTTTGAATTTGAGGGACCATGGGGAATCTCACCACTTGAACGAAGGCCTGTTTCACGGTGCGCTTCTCGAAGAGACATTCAGCGCGGTCCGCACACTGGCAGAACAGGAAGAAGAGCGGCCCGTCTATTTGCTCGGCTTCTCTATGGGAGCCAACTTTTCACTGCGCATTGCAATAAAACATTCCCGGACTCCGATCAGGAATTTAAAGCACGTATTCGCTGTGAGTCCTCCTCTGGATCCTTACAAAACAACACTGGCCATCGATCAGGGTCCGGGTCTTTACCGTAAATACTTTTTAAAAAAATGGAAGCGGTCCCTGAGACAAAAACAGCGGCTTTTCCCTCACAAATATAATTTTACAAAAATGCTGAATGCCAGGACCTGCATGGATCTTACGGCGGATATCATGATTTATTTTCCGGAGTTTACATCCTACAGGGATTATTTCAAGTTATACACATTGACCGATAAATCATTTCAGAATCTCAACGTACCCGTAGATATCTTTATTTCAGCTGATGACCCGGTTATTCCGCCGGACGACTATGAACTACTGCATGAAAACGGCTTCCTGAAAATATCCCGTGAGCAGTATGGCGGTCATTGCGGTTTTATTGATTTATTTCCATACAGACGCTGGTACAATCAAAAAATTTTAAATGTGCTGACAGAAGGAAATCTTTAGACATGATGGACTTAACGCTGCTTAGTCAAAAAAACAAATTCCCTTTGTTTGTCCTGGAACAACTGAACCGGGTGCCTGTCGACTATCTAGATAAACACCTTTCCATTGCCCATTCCAACTCCACCGGCTCCGGGCATCTGGAAGCCGGCGTTGTTTTGCTGCTTCATTATAATAATTCAGGATACACTTTCCAACTGATTAAACGTTCTGAATCCGTTGCACAGGCCGGAGACATCAGTTGTCCCGGAGGAATTCTGGAGCCCCGAACAGATGAAATGCTCAGTCGTATTTTATTCAAAACGGAAATGATCCGCAGTGCCGATGACGGGAGTCTGAATGCCCTTCCGGGAAAAGACGAACAAACAGCCTCCCTGATCAGGCTATTTCTGATGAATGCGCTTCGGGAATCCTGGGAAGAAATCGGCCTGGATCCGCTCAACGTATGTTTTCTCGGCGCCCTGCCCTCCTATTCCCTCACATTTTTTTCACGGACGATTTTCCCAGTTGTCAGTCTGGTGAGGGAACCCTTCGATTACCGGCTCAGTGACGAGGTTGAAAAAGTGATGGAAATTCCAGTGGACTATTTCTTTCACAGTTCCTTCTACGCTGTGCTGGAAATTGAATCCGGCTCCGGAAATTCCGATTCACGCTACAACATGAAATTTCCGTGTCTGGTTGTTCCGGATGGCAGCGGCCATGACGACATCCTGTGGGGTGCAACATTTAATATCATTGTGAATTTTCTGCAAACGATAACCGGCAATCCAGTGCCACCATCGCCGCCTACACGCACCGTAAAAAAAATGCTCCCACCCCATTATGCTTCGGGTAAACGCTGAAATGAGCGTTTTATCCATCAACTATAGAATCGTCGATACGGTTGTTTTTGATTTTGACGGGACGCTTGCCGGATTAAACATCGATTTTAACCACATGCGCAGGGTAATCGCCGGACTTATATCCGGATATGGAGTTGATCATCAGAACCTGCATGACAAGTATGTTTTGGAAATGATCGATGAGGCGGCTGCAATCCTGAAAAATGATTCAACACGAAAATCGGAAACGTTTAAGGAAGAAGCCTGCCGTATCATTGAAAACATTGAAGTGGAAGCGGCGGGACGGGGAGAATTATTTAAAGGAACAAAAAAACTGCTCACCGCACTTCGGGAACATTCAATTCGAGCGGGAATTATCACCAGAAACTGTGCCCGTGCCGTCCATCTTATCTTCCCGGACATCTCATCATACTGCACGGCAGTGGTCTGCCGCGACCATGTCCGGCATGTCAAACCGCATCCCGAGCAGCTGAACCTGGCATTGTCACACCTGGACGCCAGCCCCGGCAGATCTTTGATGATCGGGGATCACCCGCTGGATATCGAGACGGGCCATAATGCAGGCGCGCTGAGCGCCGGTGTCCTGACCGGGCGTTTTCGAAAAGAAGATTTTCTGGCGGCAGGTGCCGACATGGTTTTCCAGGAAGCAACCGACATCATCCATCTGTTAAGATAAACATGTGTCGGTCGAGCATAATGCGTTGACTTTTTTTCGTTAATTATATACGAAGTCACGCAATTTTTCATGAAAGTGCACAACAACGGATGGCTATTTTGATCCAAGGAGAAAATGATGAATCCCCATGTATTTCGTGAGTATGATGTGCGAGGAGTCGTTGACAAGGATTTAAATGAAGAATTTATTGTCAACCTGGGACGTTCCATCGGCACCTACGCTTTTCAGCATAAGGTCAAAACCATGACGGTGGGACATGATTGCCGTTTGAGTTCCGAAGCCTATCAACGATATTTGATTTCAGGCCTGAATGCCGCCGGAATTGACACGATCGATATTGGCCTTTGTGCGACACCCATGCTCTATTTCTCCATACGTCACTTTAATGCAGGTGGAGGCGTCATGATCACCGGCAGCCATAATCCGCCCCAGTTCAACGGCTTCAAAATCTGTGTCGGATACGATTCGATTTACGGTCCTCAGATCCAGGAATTGAGAAAAATCATCGAAACAGGAACCTACCTTTCCGGCAGCGGAAAGCAGGAGTTTCAAGACATCACGGGGACTTATCAGAATTACATCCTCGATCACGTCAAAATTACCAGAAAGCTGAAAGTCGTGCTGGATGCAGGAAACGGCGTCGGAGGAAAATTTGCCGTACCCATTCTGGAAAAAATGGGGTGTGATTTAACATGCCTCTACTGCGACCCTGACGGCCGTTTTCCGAACCATTTTCCTGATCCCACGGTTGAGGACCACTTAAAAGACATCATCAAAACGGTTACCCAAAAAGGGGCTGACCTGGGGATCGCTTTTGACGGAGATGCAGACCGCATCGGTGTAATCAGCGATACCGGTGAAATCATCTGGGGAGACAAATTGCTGCTTCTGTTCGCCCGTGACATTTTAAAAGACCATCCCCATGCAGCAATTATCGGCGAGGTCAAATGCTCACAGGCTTTGTACGACGGCATTAAAAAATGCTCAGGACGGCCGATTATGTGGAAAGCGGGACATTCGCTCATCAAAGCGAAGATGAAGGAAGAAAAAGCGGTCCTGGGCGGAGAAATGAGCGGCCATTTATTTTTTGCCGACCGTTATTTCGGATATGACGATGCCATTTACGCCGCCGCCAGACTTTTGGAACTTCTTTCCCAGACCACTCAAAAGATAAGCGAACTTTTTTCCGATGTTCCTCGAACGTTTGCAACCCCGGAGATACGGGTGGATTGCGACGACGAAAAAAAAGCGGAAGTCGTAGAAAGAATAAAAACCCACTACAGAAACACCCCCGGTGTGATTGACATCGACGGCATCCGCATTCCGTTTAAAGACGGCTGGGCGCTGGTACGCTGTTCCAATACTCAGCCGGTCATCGTGCTTCGTTTTGAGGCGTCAACCGCTGAAAGCCTCAAAAAAATACGCAGCGAAGTGGAAAGTCTTCTGGAACTATAAACAGAGATTTTTTATCATAGACAATTTTTTTAAAATAATACGATAATGATGCCCGTTGATTTTTGTCCAAATAAATCTATTTTTTATATAAATTTTTTATTGAATATTTTTTAATATTATGCAATGTTTACACAAATGTTTAAATTGGCAATGTAAAGTGTTGTTCAAATCAACCTTGAATAAAGGAGTAGTCATTATGAAGATTGCGTATCGCTTTTTATTTGTTCTTTTGATCAGCATGTTATTATTTGGCTGTGGCGAAAAAACAGCCAGCGTTGAGGGAAAAATTGTCGACGGGAAAGGGCAACCTGTGTCGGGTTGTACGGTCATGTTCAAACAGGTCACACCCACTCAAGGGTATGAGCAATTCGAGACCAAAACCGGTCCAGACGGCATTTTTCGTTTAACAGGCGCCGCCCCTTCATCTGATTATGTTATTTCGATCCTTTCAGACAAATGGAAAACAAACGTAACGTCAACCATTAAGACTCTCGAAGCAGGCAAGCCACTAGTTTTAAGCACCCCGATTAAAATTCGATACAATCAAATGAAAGACAGCTCGGTCGTTGATACCAAGACAGGGCTTCAATGGTTGATCCACCCCGTTTCGGAAATTACAGCGAGCAATGTCATGGCCACTGTGCAGGGTCTTAAGAACGGTGGATTTGCGGATTGGCGCTTACCCACCCGTGAGGAACTTGCCGCTTTTCAGATGGAAAAAGAGGCCGGCAAAGCACCTGCTGGTGAAGCGGGCATGATCAATAAAACCTGTTGCGCCTGGGTGATCGATACTGCCACCTCTGAAGTTGACTGGAAATTCTATGTGGAAGATGAAAATGAATTGTGGTCCAGTAGCAAAGAAACACCGGACAACCGAATTGTTATCGTTAGAAATTTTTCTGCAGCACCTGCAGCAGTGCCTGGTGCTCCTGCAGCACCGACACAGGTTGCAGCGCCGGCTGCCCCTGCTGCCGCAGAAGGCACACCTGTTATAAAACCAACGCCTCCCGGCATCAAATTTGCGTCCAGAAAAGCCTGTGCTGACAAAAGAAGAGCTGCCCAGGCAGGTCAAGCCGCGCCCGGCGCAACGCCCGCACCTGCTGCAACAGCAGCAGCTCCAGCGGCTCCTGTAACGCCTCCACCAGCCGCAAGTATGCCCAAACCAGTCGCACCGGCAACGGTAGCATCTGCTCCTAAACCAGCACCGGTTGCGGCACCTGTTCAGGCTCCCGTTTCTGCTGCATCCGCGGGCTCTATCACTGTTTATTTTGATCTGGCCGGCAAGACATTAGGCGCTCAGGAACTTGGCAAACTGAAGGAATTTGTAGCAAAAAATCAGGGAGCAAAAGGCACAATCATCATTGATGGTCATACCGACGCGGCAACCGGAACCAGCGCGAACAACCTGATTCTGGCCATGCACCGTGCGTCACATGTCGCATCGCTAATCAGCAAAATGGGGATTGGAAATAACGTGAAATTGGAATTAAAAGCCACGGGTGACTCGAAACCGGTAGCATCAAATGATACCGCTGAAGGTCAGCGTCAGAACCGCCGTGTTGAAGTAACGTTTAGAGCACAATAAGAGACACCCCTCTTAAACTGAAAAAGCCCCCTGAAATGATATCAGGGGGCTTTTTTAAATCCGAACGCTAACAGATTCTGTCTCAAGGATCATCATCCTTCGCTTGCACCTTATTCTTTGTCTTTTCAAAAAGAAGTGAAGAGAATTATTTATCCCGACGCATGACATGGACTGCAGTCGCTTTGAACGATACGGCAACCGTTGACCCTTCACATAGTCCTAAATCGTCACAGGAAGAAACTGTGATATAAGCGACCACAGGAAAGCCGCAGTCCAACATCATTTTATAGAAGAATGCCTGACGAATAATTTTCTGAATTTTTGCTTCAAATACATTACGGGCACTTGTTTTTTCGGGAATAACCGGTGACACGGTGATATTTTCCGGCCTTAAACAGCAGTATACATTTTGTCCCGGCAAATAATTACCCACTGCTTCAATGATTTTTCCGGAAACGGAAATCTCCAACAGACCTGCATTGCTGTTTTCAACGGTACCTTCCAGGATCGTTTCCGTACCGACAAAGCTTGCTACAAATTCGGATTCCGGTTCATTAAATATTTTAGCGGTTGTTCCTGACTGTATAATTCTGCCTTCGGCCATAACCGATACATCCTGGGCCAGACGCAAAGTCTCTTCACGATCATGCAACGCCATTACAGCGGTAATTTTTGTTTTTTCCAGAATATTCCGCAGGTCTTCAATGAGTGTTTCTCTCGTCGGCGGATCAAGGGAATTGAACGCCTCGTCCAATAAAATCAGTTGCGGTTTTAAGGCAAAAGCGCGCGCCAGTGATACCCTTTTTGACTCGCCACCGGAAAGTGTTTTAGCTGATCGTTTCGCCAGAAAACTGATGCCGAAATAATCGAGTGACTCCTCGACACTCCTTTCGATTTCACCATCAGTCAGGTGGCGGAATTTCAGACCCAGGGCAACATTTTTATAAACCGATGCATTGAGCAGCAGGGGTTCTTGAAATACAACGCAGACGCTCCGGCGCATATTAGATCGACTGGCACTGCTGTCAACAGGGATGCCCTGATAATGCATCATCCCCGTGCTCGGTTTCAGCAAACCTGCCATGGTCAAAAGAAGTGTTGATTTGCCCGCCCCGTTTGGTCCGATCAGGGCAAGGATTCTGCTGGTTTCAACCTTCAGTTCATTGATGTCCAATACAGTTACCCCGCCACGCCGAACAACTAAATTTTGAATGGTAAGAATGGGATTCATCGCGGATGCTGCCTTTGCTGAACGTGGGTTAGCAGGAGATTAACCAGAAATGCCAAAATCAAAAGGATGATGCCCAAAGCAATGGCAATATCAAAATTCCCCCTTCCGGTTTCCATAACGGTTGCTGTCGTGAGAACACGGGAATATCCCTTGATGTTGCCGCCCACCATAATAGAAGCGCCGACTTCGGAAATAACACCCCCGAAACCGGCCATAACGGCGGCAAGAAGCGGCAGTTTTGATTCTTTGATCAGTATCCATGCCATTTGTAATCGGCTGGCGCCGAGCGACAAAATCTGCAGACGCAAATTAGCCGGCAGGCTTTGAATAGATGCCAGTGATATACCCATGACAATAGGCGTGGCAATGATTGCCTGCGCTATAATCATGGCGTAAGGGGTATAGAGAATTTCCAGAAATCCCAGTGGTCCGCTGCGCCAGATCATGATCGTCACAAACAGACCTACTACAACGGGCGGCAGCCCCATCCCTGTGTTGATCACACTGATCACAATCCGTTTTCCCGGAAAGTCAGTCAAGGCAACACCGGCTCCGATCGAAACACCGAAGAAAAGGCTGATAAACGTGGCTGTCCCTGAGATTTTCAAAGACAGCCACGTAATGCCCATAACTTCAGGATCAAAACTGATGATCAGCTCAAAAGCTTTTATGATCCCCTGAACAATTAATTCCACGCGATGCCTCAGCCTTTATTTTCCTAGATCTTCCACTTTCTTGCCCGCATCCGGAAAGAACAGGGGTGAACCGTATTTATCAACGCCAAAGGTTTTAATGATGTCCTGAGTTTTCTTGGAAACCATAAAATCGGCAAAGGCTTTGGCGCCGCCGGCATTGGCTTTCGGCCATTTGGCGCTGTTTACTTCAATCACATGATAGATATTGAGCAGTGCGGCATCGCCTTCATTTAGAATATCCAGTGCAAGACTTTTCCTGGTTGCCAGATAGGTGCCACGATCTGCCAGGGTATAGCCTTTTTTCTCGGAAGCTACATTAAGCGTCTGCCCCATTCCAAGGCCGGTTTCCTGATACCATTTCTGCCCAGCAGGAACAATTCCGGCTTTTTTCCACAACGTTTTTTCTTTTGCATGTGTTCCTGAATTGTCACCGCGGGACATAAATAGCGAACTGGAGTTTGCAATCAATTTCAGCGCTTCGGCCGATGATTTCACGCCTTTAATTTTGGCGGAATCATCCCCCGGTCCGACAATGATGAAATCATTGTGCATAACCAGGCGGCGGTTGATGCCGTACCCTTCTTCAATGAATTTCTTTTCGGCATCCGGTGAATGAACCAGCATGACATCAGCCTCGCCTTTTTCTCCCATCTTCATGGCCTGCCCGGAACCTACGGCAATCGTTTTAACGAAATATCCTGTTTTCTTTTCAAAGATAGGGATCAATTTATCGAGCAGTCCTGAATCCTGTGTACTGGTTGTTGTGGCCAAAATGATATTTTTTTGTTTGGGTGCCGCAAGAGCGTTTGCTGCGCCCATTACAACAAGCACCACTGCAATCAGTATTGTGATCGTCCATTTGTTGTTTTTGAATAAATTCATAATCGATCTCCTTTATATTAAAATATTATTTATTTCTTTTGTGCCTTTTGCCATTCCAGGGAATTGGGGAAGAACAGCGGTGAACCATATTTCTCTTTCCCGAAATCCCGGATGATCTTCTGTCCTTTTACGGGCGAGGTCATCCATTTGACGAACTTCATGGTGTCTTTTTTGTTGACCTTGTTACATTTTGCCTGATTCACCGGTATTAATGAGATGTAGTTCAAAAGCGCCTCGTCGCCCTCCACCAGGATAACCAGTTTGATCGAATCCTTCAGGGACAAATAAGTGGCCCTGTCAATCACCGTATAGGCTGCCTGCTGATCGGTATATTTCAGTGTGGCAACATTTCCTTCCGACCCTTTGTCATAAATCACATACCATTCACCTTCAGGCTTGAGGCCGGCTTTCTGCCAGAGTTCCATTTCGGCCATGTGCGTCCCTGATTTGTCACCGCGGCTGATGAATTTGCCTTTTTTCCCCATGATTTTTTTAAGAGACGCCGTGGCCGATTTTTCGCCTTTGATAGCCGCCGGATCGGAAGCCGGGCCGACAATGACAAAGTCATTGTACATCAGGGGAATTCTCTCTGTACCATAACCATCCGCAATAAATTTTTCTTCGAGCGATTTTGCATGTGCCATGACAAGATCAATCTGGCATTTCGTGGCCAGTTTCAGAGCAGCACCTGTTCCCGCACCGACATGACGTACGCGAATGCCGGTCTCTTTTTCAAACTGATCCTCCAGGGCACTGACAATGCCGGAATCAATCGGGCCGATGGTGCTGGATAAAAAAATGAATTTATCCCCATCCGCGGCCATTGCAAAACCTGACCATAGCACTAAAAGCAGTACCACACATTTTCCAATAAATATTCTCATATCGCCTACTCCTTTCTTTTGTATATATTTTTTATGGGCAATTTCTCTAAGAATGGAGAATTCTGCCTGCATCCATAAAATTATAATTTCCAATTTTTTCAACACGGTTCTTGAATTTCACCGACTGAAGTGTTTCGATGAAAGCCTGAACTGGAGGCTGAAAAAACGTATTTTTGTCGAGAATCATGTCAAAACGTTCATCAACCAGCGGATGAAAATCCAGATCAAGAATTCTGGCCAC
>CAZXIP010000063.1:0-9483 GCA_964640755.1 uncultured Smithella sp.
CGCAGATCACGGTCATGTCCATGTTCCGGCGGGCCGCATGGATAAAATGATTGCCCCCGATGGCGAAGAGATCGCCGTCTCCGGAAACAACAATAATTTTCGTTTGCGGCCGGGCCAGCTTCAGGCCGGTGGCAAAAGGAATTGCCCGTCCATGCGTGGTGTGAAAAGAATCCAGCCGGATATAACCCGCCATACGGCCGGTGCAGCCGATACCGGATACCACGGCAATGGAATTGGGGTCCCAGCCGGTGTTTTTAATTGCTGATATCACGGCGCTGAAAACGGTACCGATGCCGCAGCCCGGACACCAGATATGCGGGATTCTTTCTGTCCTCAGAAGAGAATCCATCGGATGAGGTGGTACATTCTTAACGGCTTTTGATGTTGTCATATTTTACCTTTTGCCGCCTTCGAGATGGCATTGAGAATCAGATTGGGGTGGATGATGGCACCGCCGAAATTGGAGATCAGGCTCACCGGACAGGCGCCGCAGGCGCAGCGTTCAAGTTCCAGGACCATTTGGCCGCCGTTGATTTCCGCCATGATCATCGCTTTTGCCCGGGGTGCGACGTTGCGGATTAGTTCTTCGGGGAACGGCCAGATGGTTTCCAGGGAGATCAGTCCCGCCTTGATGCCCTCGTCTCTGGCATTACGGACAGCCTGCATGGCCGAGCGGGCGCTGATGCCGTACGATACCACGATAATCTCGGCGTCATCCAGATAAAGATTTTTTGTGCTGATGATTTTTTCGCGATTGTTGCGGATTTTATCGACCAGACGGGAGACCATCTGTTCCTGTGCTTCAGCATTCATTGCCGGATAGCCCCGGTCATCATGGGTAAGGCCCGTTACATGAATCCGGTATCCGTCGCCGCAGTTTGCCATGGGCGCGATTCCGTCGGCATCCGCTTTATAGGGAAGATAGTCTTCTCGCGAAACGGAAGGCTTTCGCCGGTTGATGATTTCAATTTCATCTTCGCGCGGAATAATCACCCGTTCATTCATGTGCCCGATGACTTCATCAGCAAGAATGATAACGGGAAGACGGTAATATTCGCTAAGGTTAAATGCACGGATGGTCATATCGAACATTTGCTGAGGACTTGCCGGACAAAGGGCGATAATTTCATAATGACCGTGTGAACCCCATCGTGCCTGCATCACATCTCCCTGGCCCACTGAAGTGGGCAGCCCGGTACTGGGACCGGCCCGCTGGACATTGCAGACCACACAGGGGGTTTCCGTGCAGATTCCCAGCCCGATGTTTTCCATCATGAGGGAGAATCCCGGTCCCGACGTGCTGGTCATGGATTTAACACCACCCCAACTGGCGCCGAGGATCGCCGCCATGGAAGCGATTTCATCTTCCATCTGAATGAAAATTCCTCCCAGTTGAGGAAGACGCCGCGACATGGATTCAGCAATTTCCGTTGCCGGCGTAATCGGGTATCCGGCAAAAAAACGGCATCCGGCCGCCAGAGCTCCCTCGCAGCAGGCCTCATCGCCGTTCATGAAGTGTGTTCCCGTCAGTACCTCTTTTGCAACCAAAACCAGTCTCCTTCAGACTTCATTCATTGAAGTCGTCGTATTCAATCGTATAAATGGCAAACTCAGGGCAGAGAATTTCACAAAAATGACAATTCACGCATCTTGAGGCGTCATTGACTTCGGGGGGATGATAGCCTTTTTTGTTAAAGACGGAGGAGACTCGCAAAACCTGGCGGGGACAATTGGCAATGCAAAAGCCGCAGCCCTTGCAGCGGTCTTCAATTACAATGACCTGTCCCTGCCTTTTTTTCCGGGATCCATTTTCATCTTGTGGATTTATTTGGTATTTCTTTGTTTTCTGCATTGATTTAACACAATTCCCCTGCATAATTAAATTACACAAGGCGACCTGCCGGATGGAGTGATTTGCTTGAATATCGGGGATGTGTACAGGAAACGCTTCCCTAAAGTGCCAAATTCCATCAAACGCTGCAAAGTTGCTTTTGGGAAAGTATAAGAATAAGCAGGCTCTGTCAAGTAAAAACAATCCTGTTTAACATGTTCATATGTCAGCGCTTTTGATTATCTATGACTATTTTGGGCAAATGATGGTTTCCCGATTAATGCTTGCTTTTCACCTGGACCCATATTAAGAAAACGCCGTTCCAGGAGCAAGCCAAGGGTGAAATTGAACCAGATAAATGGAAAAATTGCATATTCATCAGATTATAAAAATTTTAAAAAAAGAACTCAATGTGGGAGAAATGCCCATCGTATCGCATCTGGCGGAAAGTGAACACGATCCTTTTGTTATTTTGATTTCCACTCTGCTCAGCCTGCGAACGAAAGACGAAGTTACCGCCTTGGCGACTGAAAGACTTCTTGCGCTGGCATCCACCCCTGAAGAAATGCTGAAGATTCCCGGGGACAAAATCGCCAGGGCCATCTATCCCGTCGGATTTTACCGTAACAAGGCCAAGGGTATCCACCACGTCTGCCGCGAACTGATTGAACGGTTTAACTCCAGAGTACCGGACAACCTGGATGATTTGCTAAGTATAAAGGGCATCGGTCGCAAGACGGCCAACCTGGTCATCACTCTGGCTTATGGCAAAGACGGCATCTGCGTGGACACGCATGTGCACCGCATCTCCAATCGCCTGGGTTATGTTGCAACGAAAACACCGGACGAAACGGAAATGGCCCTGCGAGCCAAACTTCCCCGCAGGTACTGGATCATCTACAACACCCTGCTGGTTTTCTTTGGCCGCAAAACCTGCAAGCCTGTTTCGCCTGTCTGCAGCACCTGTCCGATCAGAAAGTGCTGCGATCGTAGAGGTGTGAAGGTAAGCCGATGATCCTTAAAACATGAAGGAAAAGAAAATAGTTGACGATTATTCATCATTTGGCTATGATGCCGCGTTTTTGGGTGACACGAAGGAAAGCAGCCGCATTGATTAATGAGGATGTATTGAGCATTATTCATGAATTCGTGGCCTGCATGGCGGTAAAAGAAGCGTTGAATAAAATGAACGCCGGTGATATGTATCCAAACGATAATAATGAATTGTTGAAATGACATAATTTAAAGGATGTAAAAGATGACGGTATTTTTAACCATATTGCACATTGTTGTTTGTATTACCCTGATTTTAATCGTCTTGCTTCAGGCAGGCAAAGGCGCGAACATGGGCGCAGCTTTCGGAGGTTCAAGCCAGACCGTTTTCGGTTCAAGCGGCGCCGGCACTTTTCTGGGGAAGATGACAGCGGCGGTGGCGATCATTTTTATGCTCACCTCCATTACATTGACCTACACTGCGTCGAGAAGGCCGTCGGGTTTAATGGATAACGTGTCAGCTCCTGCGGCAAGACAGGCGGTTCCGGTTGCGCCCAAATCCGCAACATCGCCCGCGGCACCGGCAGCTAAGGCACCCGTAGCACCGACAACTGCTCCCGGTGCGGCACCGGCACCTGCTGCGGCCCCTGCTCCTGCGGCTAAATAAGATTTGTTCTTTTCTGTCTCCGCAATCTGCAAAACCAATTTGATGATCAGCAGGAACGCGGTGAATAAATTAGGTTTTAATTTGCTGCCGAAGTGGTGGAATTGGTAGACACGCTATCTTGAGGGGGTAGTGGACAAAATCCGTGCTGGTTCAAGTCCAGTCTTCGGCACCATAATAAAAAAGGGGTTGACCTTCAGGAAGAAGGTAATCCCCTTTTTTATTTTGAGTTCATTTAATCAAAAAATTAAAAATCAGGGGGCGGTGCCCTCCAGGATGCGTTCTAGATCACTGCCGTAGCGCCGGTATTTTTCAGGGGACAGGATTTCCTGGAGATGGTCCCTTTTAAGCACCAGTTCGGCGAGTTTTTCATCAGGCAGAAACATAAATACCGCACAGTTGGCTTTTTTGGCCTGTTCAAAACGCCAGGCATACAGTTTTTTGATCAGTTCTCTCTGCTCGCGGGCAAGTGCGTAATACCCTTTTATTTTTGAGTACCCACGGCGGTCAAATATTCTTTCCTGCCAACTTGCGGCGGCTATCTTTGCAAATGCCTCGTCTGCTGCTTTTTCCAGACCTTTGTCTCGTAATCCCGCTCGCTGTTTTTCATAAAGTGCGGGCAAGAGGGTCACGTCCTGGACGGCATATGCGAGCTGCTCATCAGTCAGCGGACGCTGATCCCATCGCGAACGCTGCATCTTCTTGCTTTTTTTGAGTTCCACGCCGAGGAATTCCTTGATCATTCTTTCTAAAGAGAGCTGACGGAATCCCAGCAGCATGGCCGCCCGGTGCGTATCAAAAATATTTTTAAATTCAAAACCAAAGTCTCTTTTTAGCAGGCGGATGTCGTTATCTGCGGCATGAAGGATTTTTACAACGGACTTGCTTTTAAAGGATCTGGCTAAAAATGATAAATCCAGATCGGCCGTCACATCAAAGACATAGGTGGTAGGCGCTGCGTAGATTTGGATCAAACAGAGTTTTTCCCTGAAATATCTGAAGGAATCGTATTCTGTATCAATGCCTAATATTGAAGCCTGGCGCAAATGTTCGGCGGCATGTTTTGCGGTTTCGGGTGTATTTACCAGCAGCCAATTCGTATTCATGGGAAGCTACTTAACCGAAACATCAATTTTATGCCATAAAAATGATGGGGTGCGTCCCGAAAGACAAGGTACGTCAGTTGTCTATTTGTTTAGTTTTATTATGCTATTATGCTTTACAAAATAAAAAGATATGTTAACATTTCACAAAACGATCGAACACAGGAGAGGATCCCATCGGCATTTATGAGAAAAATATTATTTTTTCTTGTTCTGGCGATATTTTCCGGAGGTTGCGACATGCAAAACAGATTTCTTTATTTTCCCAATGATGATTGGCCTTCCACCCAAATGCTGTCTTCCGAAAATATGGAGCTGTGGCAGTCGGAGGGCTCAGATTACCGGGGTTTGGTTTCCGCTGACAATAAACCCTCTGCCGGCGGCACCATCGTTCTTTTTCACGGCAATGGCGGTACGGCTTTCGACAGGGGGTTCTATCTGGAGCCTTTGTCGGAACTGGGTTTCCGGGTAGTTTTGGCTGAATACCCGCAATACGGAGGACGCCCGGGCAGGGTGGGAGAAAAACCCTTTGTCGCCGACGGCCTGGAAACTGTTCGCATAGCCCATGAGCAATACGGGGATCCCCTTTACCTGTTGGGCGAATCGCTGGGCTGCGGGGTTGCGGCCGCCATTGCCAGGCAGACGAAAGTTCCCATTGCCGGAATCATCCTCATCACACCTTGGGACACGCTGGCGTCTGTCGCCAAATCCCTGTTTCCTTTTCTGCCGGTGAAGCTGGTTTTAACGGATAAGTATGACAGCATTTCCAATCTTCAATCGTTCCAGAAAAATATATCCGTGGTCGGCGCCGAGCGTGACGAAATCCTTCCGATCAAACACGCTCATAATTTGTTCGCCAATTTGCCCCAAGGGAAAAAGCGCATGTGGGTAATTAAGGGAGCGGGCCATAATGACTGGCCGTTTTTCGCGGGTGAAAGTCTGTGGCGGGAGATGACCGACTTTGTCAGAGTTGATAAAAAAGGTTCATGAAGCAGGTGTGTGATGAGCTCCTGGGTGTGGACGGTAAAGAGGAATTCACCATTTACCTGGCCCCGCTTGGAAAAAGACAGGGATAAATGAACTCCCGCCTGACCGGGCAAAAATCCAGACCGTCATTGATATTGATTCCGCCGCCAGAAAATTCTCTTGATTAAATATGTCGCAAAGCGTATCGACAGATTTCATCATTCCCGTTAAATAAGGAGGGAAGAACATCATTTATCGTCGTGTAACCTTATCACGCGTATTGCGAATCAGCGCACTTTTGTTTTTTTTGTTTGTGATGCTTTGCTTTGCAGCGCTTTGCCTGGGCGCCATCCATATCGCGCCCGCTGATGTGGCTCGGGCGGTTTCCAGCGTGATTTTAGGCAACGCGTCCGGTACATCCGAAGAAGAGTTGATTTTATTTTCCGTGCGGCTGCCGCGAATTATATTTGCCGGGATCGTGGGCGCATCGTTGTCGCTGGGAGGGGTTGTCTTTCAGGCGCTTTTGCGCAATCCGCTGGCTGATCCTTACGTGCTGGGTATTTCCGGCGGTTCGGCGCTGGGTGCGATTGTCGGCATTGTCGTCGGCGCATCTTCCTTTTATCTGGGCGTGCCCTTTCTGGCCTTCTGCGGCGCGCTTGCCACCGTTTTTCTGGTTTTTATTGTGGCCGGCGGTCCCAGGGGTGTGCTCCTGGACAATTCGCTGCTGTTGGCCGGTGTGGTGGTGAACGCCTTTTTCTCCGCCGCGATTCTCTTCGCCCTTTCGGTTGTCAACAGCATGGAACTGCACAGCATCAGCTTCTGGCTCATGGGCGATCTTTCCCGGGCGTCCCTGAAAGAGATTTTCGGAACTGCTTTATGTTTCGCGGCATGTTTCGTCCTGCTTTACACTCAGGCCCGCAAGCTCAATTTAATCGTTCAGGGGGAAGAAACCGCCCTGCAGCTCGGTGTTAATGTCCTCGCGACAAAGTATCTTTTGTTAATTGTCACGTCATTGATCACGGCCATTGCTGTTTCATTCGCCGGTATTATCGGTTTCATCGGGATCATGGTGCCGCACATGATGCGCCTGGTGTTCGGCTCCGATCACCGGCTGCTGATTCCTGCGTCGGCGCTCTTCGGCGCTTCTTTTCTGGTAGTGGCCGATACGCTGGCCAGAACCGTTCTTTCACCCGCTGAATTGCCGGTCGGTGTGATCACCGCCCTCTGCGGCGCTCCCTATTTTATTTTTCTCATGAGAAGAAAGGGGCGCGGATAATGTCGATTCTCTGCACGCAAAGTATTTCCTTTTGCTATACGGACAAACCCGTGCTGGAGGACATATCGTTTGGCCTGGACAGGGCAGAAATCGTCGCGGTCATCGGACCTAACGGATCGGGAAAAACCACGCTGCTTAGATTAATCAATGCCACGCTGTTTCCACTTTCCGGCCGGGTGCTCATCGAAGGCAAAGACACGAAGCAATGGACACGTCTTGAGATTGCCCGGACCGTTGCCATTGTTCCGCAGGAATCACCCGCTGTTTTTCCGTTTTTTGCCGAAGAAATTGTCATGATGGGACGTTTCCCTTATCGGGGCTCGCTGGCGTTTGAAACCAGGATGGATTATCGCATCGCCCGCGAAGCCATGGCCCGGACAGACTGCCTGTCCTTTGCTCATCGCCGCTTCAATGAACTTTCAGCAGGTGAACGACAGCGTGTGCTGATCGCCCGCGCTTTGGCGCAGGAGCCGAAGATTCTGCTTTTGGATGAAAGTACGGTTTTTCTGGACTTAAAACATCAGGCGCAGTTTCTGTCCCTGCTGAGGCAATTGAACCGCGAGCGGCATCTGACAGTGATTTTTGTCACGCACGATGTCAACCTGGCGGCGCAAAACGCCGACCAGCTTCTTTTGCTTTACAAAGGAAAAAAATATGCTATAGGAACTCCCGCGGATGTTTTAACCGCGCGAAATATGAAGGAGGTTTATGATGTCGACGTCGGGATTGACCTGAATCCGCATAACGGTTCGACCCGAGTGACATTGTTAACCTGATCAGGCTGTTCAATAAAAGGAAGCCGGTTTAAATCCGGCGCTGCCCCGCAACTGTAAGCGGAACGAAATCCACAAAATGCCACTGACGCATGACGTTGGGAAGGCGTGGAAAGTAGGTCGCCGCAAGCCAGGAGACTTTATGGACAGTCACCATAAACTTTATTCCCGAGGGGGAAAGGAGAAGGTCCATGAAGCAGTTTTCAAAATCAGCAGTTATTCTTTTTTTATTCCTTTTTATCATTGGTTCAGTCAGTTTTGCCTTCGCGGCACCGGAGGGTGATTCTCCGAAAGACGCGATCCCTGCAGAAAAAGCGCAGAAGGGCGACTCCCGGGAAGATTTGACACCAAAGGAAGAAGTGCAGAAAGGTAATCCTTCAGATAGGGCTATCCGTATGGAAGAGGTGGTTGTCAGTGCCACGAAGCTTCCTTCGATACGAAAAGACATTCCTAATGCTGTTATTATCAAGGACAGTAAAGATATTCAGGAGTCGGGATCGAAAACGGTCGGGGAGTTGCTGGCAGGTGAACCGGGGATCGATTGGCAGACCTATGGCAATTACGGTGGGGCGACACAGGAAATCCATATTCGCGGTATGCGGGGCAATGCGACCCAGGTCCTCGTCAACGGCGTCAACTTCGGTGCACCGTCATTGGGCGTTGCGGATGTGGGAAAGATTCCCGTCGACAATATCGGGCGGATCGAAACGGTCAAAGGTTCCGGCTCGCTTCTCTACGGATCGGGGGCTATGGCTGGAACCGTCAATATCATTACCAAAGAACCGTCAAGGGATAAAATGGATCTGAAGGTCAGCACCGGTTACGGAACGCAAAATACATATCGTCTGGCGGCCGAAAACGGTATGTTCGTCATCGGTGATTTCGGATACTACCTGACTGCCGGTAGAACAGAGACAGACGGGTTCAGGGATAACAGCTGGCTTCGGCAGAATGACGTTTCCCTGAAGCTGTTGTTTGATAAAAAAGAAAAAATCCATATCAGTCTTTATGGTGATTATATAGACAGGTCATACGGAGTACCGGGTGTCAAACCGCCTGCAGGCACACAGGATTACTATGTCGGCGGTGAGAGATTTTACAACAGCGAATCGTCAACCCTGCTGGACCACAGCAGTGATAAAGACGGCCATCTGGTCTTAAACGTCAAGGGCAAACCGATCAAATGGTTCGGCTATGACCTGAAAGCGTATTACACAAATCTGGAGAATTACAACTATGCCCGATACGCATTCGACGGCACGGGCGCGGAAAACTGGGTGAAGAACCGGGTATTGGGAACAGATGGTCATCTGGACGTTTATCCCTTTGAGGGAGCCCTGTTGCTGCTGGGTTTCGAGTACAAGGATTTCAAATGGAAGAATCAAAGCTATGGCCTGAGATCATCGGGACTCAGCGACGGTTCCGATTCGACTATAGAGGCTCATGTATTTACGCAGGGTTATTTTTTGGAAGCTCAGTACAGGCCTTTTAAATACGGGAAAGCTTTTGCCGGTTTCCGTCATGAAATTAACTCCGCCTTCGGTTCGGAAAACCTGCCACGCGTAGGCGTGGTCATCAATCCGTTTGAAACAACGGCGTTGAAGATCAGCCACGGGAAACACTTCCTGGCGCCTACGCTGAACGATCTTTATTGGCCGGCCGATCCTTACAACAGGGGAAACCCCGATCTTAAACCCGAAAACGGCTGGCATACGGATGTAACTTTAGAGCAGTCTTTGTTCAACGACAAATTATTCATGACAATGTCGTATTTTCACTGGAATGTGAATGATAAAATCCAGTGGGAACCGGATTCGCAGGGGGTATGGAGCCCCATCAACCTGGCCGGCTACAGGGCGGATGGTATTGAGGCAGGC